>CABSMK010000289.1 GCA_902478825.1 uncultured Collinsella sp. | reverse complement strand
CGGGGCCCTTTTGCGTGATACCATTTTGACGGTAATAATCGATGGCCTAGATGGTGGTGCGGAGACGCACGAACGCGCGGTTTTCCTGCGCGTTCGGGAGAATCGGGGTGCAAGTCCCCGGCTGTACCAGTAACCGTAATTCCTCTTGGCTCGGGATGTTCGCGTCGCAGATCGGACGGCGCGCCTGAGCCGTTAAGGTTAAGTCGGATCGCCTCCCATCTTGCATGCGGCTGCGGCGTATGCCGCCGGTGTGCATAGGGCTCTGGAGGGAAGGGGGACCCCGATGGGGGAACTCGAACGCAACATGCGCGATGACGTGGGGCAGCCTCAAGGCATCGCTCCAAGTACAGACAATGGGGGACAAATGGATATGTTTGAGGACGAGCGCGAGCGCGCCTCGATGCATCGCCGTGGCGCGATTGCACGCGGTGTAGCCAAGCGCGGCCTAGTGGCATTCCTGGCCTTCGCGATGGCCTTTGGCACCACGCCGGCTCAGCTGTGGGCCGAGGGCGCCGAGGGCATTGCCGATGCTGTGGCTCAGGCTACGACGCCGGGCGAGGACGCAGCGCTTGCGGGCGGTGCCGCTGAGCAGAGCGGCACCGAGGTCTCGGATTCCGAGGGCGCGCCTGCAGCTAGTGCCGCCACAACAGAGGCAGCAACTGGCGACGAAGGCTCGGCGACGGGGGAGAGCCCTGTCGCGAGCGAGCAGTCTTCAGCGGCATCCGCTGGCCAAGCAGGATCTGCCGCCGCGGCTGCCGTTCAGACAGAGAACCCGACAGAAACCGGCGATGTCGCCAAGAAGCAAGTCGAGGTCTCGTTCTCGATTATCGGCACCGATGCCGACGGCAAGGCTCAGACCTGGGTGGCACCTACGCAGCTCAAGCTCGACGAGGGCGCGACGGCTGCGGATGCCTTCGTTAAGCTGCAGCAGAAGACGGGCTTTAAAGCGGATTACGAACCGAACACGGCATACGGTTTCTACCTCGAAAGCATCACATCTCCGAGCGATGGTCGCACGCTTGCCTACGATCCGACGACTTATGCCTTCTGGCAGCTGTTCGTCGACGGCGCGTCTTCCTCGGTTGGCGCGAGCAGCGTCAAGCTCACCCAGGGGCAGAAGATTGAGTTTGCCTATACGGCTGGTAGCTCGTCCCCTGTCGTTAAGGACCAGGTTGCCGCAAATGTGACCGTCATTGGTCGCGATGCCCAGGGCAAGACTCAGACTTGGGTCGATAACGCGCAGTATGTGGTGACGTCCGGCTCGAGCGCACTTGACCTTACGAAGGTCGCGCTCGAGGCGAATGATATTGACGCCGTTGCTGCGGGCTCCTTCATTCTGAGCCTTAAGTACAACGGTGTTGAGCTGGGTACGCCCCAAGATTATTCGACCTATTGGCAGCTGTTTATCAACGGCAAGTCGAGTGACTATACGGCGGACAATGTCACCATCCATGCTGGCGATACCGTCACGTGGTTCTACGGCTGTCTCTTATACACATCTGACGCTGCCGACG
>CABSMK010000288.1 GCA_902478825.1 uncultured Collinsella sp. | reverse complement strand
GGCCGAGGGTTTCCGCGATATCAAGGGCATTCTGCAGATTCGCCCAGACAGCTCCGGCATCATCCACGCCCATGGCTACATGAAGTCCAACGACGACGCCTTCGTGCCCGCATACCTCATCCGTTCCGCGCGTCTGCGCACGGGCGATGTCATCGAGGGCTCGCTGCGTCCTTCGCGCGGCGGCGACAAGCGCGCCGGCCTCGCCAAGATCACGACCGTCAACGGCATGGATCCTGAGCAGATTCGCAATCGCCCCAAGTTCGGCGACCTCACCCCGGTCTATCCCAACGAGCCGCTGCGCATGGAGCATGGCAAGGATTCCATTACCGGTCGTGCCATCGACATCGTGTCGCCGATCGGCAAGGGTCAGCGCGGTCTGATTGTGTCCCCGCCTAAGGCCGGCAAGACGACGATCCTCAAGAAAATCTGCCAGTCTATCTCGATTAACAACCCCGAGGTGCACCTCATCTGCCTGCTCGTCGACGAGCGCCCCGAAGAGGTCACCGATATGCAGCGTTCCATCAAGGGCGAGGTTGTGGCGTCGACCTTCGATATGCCCGCCGACAACCACACTCGCGTGGCAGAGCTCGTCATCGAGCGCGCCAAGCGCATCGTGGAACTGGGCGGCGATGTTGTAGTTGTGCTCGACTCCATCACGCGTCTTGCCCGCGCCTACAACTTGGCGGCGCCCGCCTCAGGCCGCATCCTTTCGGGCGGCGTTGATTCGGCGGCACTGTATCCGCCCAAGCGTTTTCTGGGTGCAGCCCGCAATATCGAGAACGGTGGCTCGCTCACCATCCTGGCCTCCGCACTCATCGATACCGGTTCCAAGATGGACGAGGTCATCTTTGAGGAGTTCAAGGGTACCGGCAACATGGAGCTCAAGCTCGACCGCGACCTGGCCGATCGCCGCATTTTCCCGGCCATCGACCCTGTTGCCTCGGGTACGCGCAACGAGGACCTGCTGGTCGACGAGCAGATGCGCCCGTTTGTCTTTGGTCTGCGTCGCATCCTCGCCGGCATGAACAATACCGAGCGCGCGGCCGCATCGTTTATCAAGGGCCTCAAGGGCACCAACACCAACCAGGAGTTCCTGGTGCGTTCGGCCAAAAAGCATAGCGACTACGAGCAGACGTTCTAAGTCGTCAACCGCACGCGGCGTTATTGCCGGCGCGATGAAGGGTCGGGGCTTGCGCCTCGGCCCTTTTTATATCGCCACTCGGCGCCAGTTATCGACCATAAGACTGGCAAGCAGCAGGTTTCCCGTTTCAATCCGACATCGTCGCTTGCAATCGACAGGGCGGTTTCGCATAATAGCTTTTAAGCTTCGCGACGGAAAACGCAGATGAAACGAACCATATACCGTTGCTTTGGGGCATAGCCCCGCTTCATCTTCTCTCGCGCAGCCAACTGAATGATGCGATTTGGGTGCTGGAAGATGGGGAGAGCTCATGGCTTCTTCTGATGCAACACAACGAGCAGTCCTTGCCGGACTTTCGTGCGGGATCGGCCTTGCCGCTCCCGTGG
>CABSMK010000287.1 GCA_902478825.1 uncultured Collinsella sp. | reverse complement strand
TGTGTATAAGAGACAGCGGCGAGTCCGTTACCCTCGATTTCTCTGATGTTAAAAAGTGCAAATTGAAGCCCACCTACGACTTCAAGCCCGCGAAGGAAGGAAAGTAAGATGGCAGCATCCGACATGATGTCCGCCCTGATGGAGCTTTGCCAGGAGAAGCACATCGACCAGCTCTACCTGATCGACCGCCTGGAGCAGTCGCTCGCCAAGAGCTATGCCGAGATTCTGCATCTTGAGTGGGGCGCCAAGGTGACCATCGACCGCACCACCGGCAAGATCTACGTCTACCGCCTTGAGCCGATCGACGATTCCATGGACGAGGAGGGCAACTTCACCGAGTTCGAGGAGATCGACGTCACTCCCAAGAACACGAGCCGCATCGCTGCCCAGCACGCCAAGGCCGAGATTAACGCCATTGTGCGTAACTCCGCCCGCGAGCAGATCTACGAGGAGTTCTCCGGCCGCATCGGTGACCTCATCAGCGGTACCGTGCTGCAGTCCACGCCCGACTTCACGATCGTCAAGATCCGCGAGGGCGTCGAGGCCGAGCTTCCGCACTTCGACCAGCGTCGTTACGAGAACGAGCGCAACGAGCGTCCGATGGGCGAGCGCTACCTGCACAACCAGCACATCAAGGCCGTGATCATCGACGTTCGCGACCCCAACTCCAACCTGCAGCCGGTTCGCGGCGAGCACAGCCGTCCGCCGATTGTCATCTCCCGTACCCACCCCGAGCTCATGCGTCGTCTGTTTGAGCAGGAGGTGCCCGAGATCTATGAGGGCACCGTCCAGATCAAGTCGATCGCCCGCGAGCCCGGCCAGCGCTCCAAGGTCGCCGTCCACTCGCTTGACGATCGTCTGGATCCCGTGGGCGCCTGCGTCGGCCCCAAGGGCAGCCGTGTTCGCGCTGTCGTGGGCGAGCTCCGTGGCGAGCGCGTCGACGTCATCCTGTGGGATGCCGATCCTGCCGTCTATGTCGCCAACGCCCTGTCGCCCGCTAAGGTCACCCGCGTCCTCATCGACGAGGAGAAGGCCTACGCCGGCGTCATCGTGCCCGACGACCAGCTGTCCCTCGCCATCGGCAAGGAGGGCCAGAACGCCCGCCTCGCCGCGCGCCTTACCGGCTGGCACATCGACATCAAGTCCGAGACGCTTGCCGCCGACATCCTCAAGAACGTTCCCGTTCACGAGGAGCCCGCCGCCGACCTGATCGGTGACGAGGAGGACGAGGACGTCCGCCGCTGCGAGTACGTGTCCGAGGACGGCATCCAGTGCCGCAACCAGGCTCGTCCCGGCTCCCGTTTCTGCGGTGTCCACGACACCGACGCCTTCGATGATGCGGAGGACCTGATCTAGCGCGCGGTTGCGCCGGGCGGGTCCCGGCGCGTCTCCCACGCTCGTTCAGTCTCTAGGCACCCAAGGTGCCAGAAAGGGTAGGTGAAGTCATATGGCAAAAGTCCGTGTGTCCACCCTGGCCAAAGAGTTCGGCATGACCTCTAAGGAACTGATGGGTCATCTCGCCGATATCTGTC
>CABSMK010000286.1 GCA_902478825.1 uncultured Collinsella sp. | reverse complement strand
GCTCGACTACGCGATTTTAGTTGTGGGCGCCAACGATGGCGTACAGGGGCACACAGAAACCCTGTGGCGCCTGCTTGCGCGCTATGACATCCCGACGTTCATCTTCATCAACAAGATCGATTTGGAGAATCCCGGCCGCGATGTTTTGCTGGCACAGCTTGGGCAGCGTCTTTCCGAGGGCTGCCTGGATGCCAACGAACTGCTGGCGGGCGGCACCGTTCAGGAGGATGCTGCTGCGTTAGACGAGGCGGCGCTCGAGGAGTTTCTTGAGGCGGGTGAGCTTTCCTCCGCGACGCTGTCGCGCATGGTTGCTGAGCGCAAGCTCTTTCCCTGCTTTGCCGGCTCGGCGCTCAAGGACCAAGGTGTGGACGAGCTGTTGGATGGTATATGCGCGCTGATGCGCGAACAGGCGTGGCTCCCGGAGTTTGCCGCGCGCGTCTATCGTGTCAGCCGCGGGGATTGCGGCGAGCGCTTGGCATGGGTTAAAGTGACCGGCGGCACGCTGCATGCCAAGCAGATGATTGACGGACGTTCCGGCGCCGAGGCATGGGAGCAAAAGATCGACCAGGTGCGCATCTATAACGGCGAGAAATACGAGCTTGCCCAGGAAGTTGCCGCTGGCGGTATTTGTGCCGTGACGGGTCTTGCGCACGTTCGTCCAGGGGACGCCCTGGGCGCGGAGCCCGCGGGCGATGCGCCTGTCATTGCGCCGGTTCTCACCTATACGGTGCTGCCGAACGAGCACGATGTCCATACGGTGTTCCAAGCGCTGGCCGAGCTTGCCGACGAGGATCCCATGCTCGGCGTAAGCTGGAACACGCATCTTGAACAAATACATCTGCAGCTCATGGGAGCGGTGCAGCTCGAGGTCGTGCAGCGCGTGCTTGCCGATCGTTTTGGCCTTGCGGTCGAGTTTGAGCCCGGCGGCATTCTCTATAAGGAGACTATTTCGCAGCCGGTCGAGGGCGTGGGCCACTTTGAGCCACTGCGCCACTATGCCGAGGTGCACCTGCGTCTGGAGCCGTTGCCAGCGGGTTCGGGCGTGCAGTTTGGTACCGTGACCTCGACCGACGAGCTCGATCTTAACTGGCAGCGTTTGGCACTCACCAACGCTATGGAGCGCGATCACCTGGGCGTGCTGACCGGCTCGCCCATCACCGATGTGCGCATTACGCTCACGGGTGGCCGTGCGCATGCCAAACATACCGAGGGCGGCGATTTTCGCCAGGCCACGTACCGCGCGATTCGCCAGGGTTTGATGCAGGCGCGCGAGGCCGGCGCGGCGGTGCTGTTGGAGCCGTGGTACCACTTTGAGCTTGAGGTGCCGGGGGAGTGCGTGGGTCGGGCGCTCTCGGATGCCACGCGCATGGGTGCCGAGTACGAGCCGCCGACGATGGCGGGGGACCGGGCGAAGCTTGTGGGTCGCGTGCCGTCATCCGAGGTGCAGGATTACGCGCTGGAGGTGGCTGCCTACACGAGCGGTCGCGGGCATCTGTACCTAGACTGTCTCTTATACACATCTCCGAGCCCACGA
>CABSMK010000285.1 GCA_902478825.1 uncultured Collinsella sp. | reverse complement strand
GCTCAAGGTTGGCATGACGCTCTATTACGCCGAGGGTCCTGAGATCGTCAAGACGTTCAAGGGCCTGGGTTTTAAGGTCTTCCTTGACCTCAAGTTCCATGATATTCCGCATCAGGTTCGCGGTGCCGCCCGCTCGGCTTCACTTGCCGGTGCCGACCTGCTCTCGGTTCACGGCTTGGGTTCGGGCGCCATGCTCGCTGCCTGCCGCGAGGGTGCCGAGGAGGCGCGCGAGGACCGCGCCAAGCTCGTCGCCATCACCGTGCTCACGAGCATGAATCAGGATGCCTTGAGCGAGATCGGCGTCGAGTCGCCCGTGGCCGAGGAGGCCGCCCGCCTGGCAAAGCTCGCTCAGGCCAACGGCATCGATGGCATCGTGTGCTCGCCGATGGAGGCTCACGACATGCGTGAGCTGCTGGGTCCTGATGCCCTGATCGTGACTCCGGGTGTGCGTCCGGTGGGTGCCGCCTTAGGCGACCAGTCCCGCGTGGCGACGCCTTCCCAGGCTATCGAGCGTGGCGCAAGCCACATTGTGGTGGGCCGTCCCATCACCGGCGCCGACGATCCGGTTGCCGCCTTTGACGCCATTGTCGCCGAGCTGGTCGAAAACATCGCGTAAAAGATTCCCCTAAGTCACCACTTTTGGGTCTCATTAGCACAAAATAGCCCCTGTGCCTGCGTAAACTTTCCCATCCTTTGTGTGGAATCGCAGGTCAGGGGCTTAACTTTGGGCGCAGTATATTGCACTTTTTGCGGGTATCGTCTAACCTATGGAGCCGCGATTGGGCATTTTGTACGTTCTACGTGCTAAAATGCCAATTATTGAATCAGATATAACCCAACTATTTGGAGGTACGAATGGCACTCCCTCAGCTTACCGATGAGCAGCGTAAGCAGGCTCTTGAGAAGGCTGCTGCCGCACGTCACGCCCGCGCTGAGCTTCGCGAGCAGATCAAGAAGGGCGAGAAGTCCCTCGAGTCCGTGCTCAACTCCGATGACCCCATCGCTTCCCGCATGAAGGTTTCCACCCTCATCGAGTCTCTTCCTGGTTATGGCAAGGCCAAGGCCGCCAAGATCATGGAGGAGCTCGGTATCTCCGCTACCCGTCGCGTCCAGGGCCTCGGCGTCCGTCAGCGCGAGCAGCTCCTCGAGCAGCTGACCAAATAAGTGAGCGCTCAGGATTCCAAGCTCTTTGTGATTTCTGGACCGTCAGGCGCAGGGAAGGGTACGCTCGTCACTCGTGTGCGCGAGCGCCGCTCGAACCTGGGCCTGACGGTTTCGGCTACCACGCGAGCACCACGCAAAGGTGAGGTCGACGGCGTCAACTACTTTTTTCTGACGCGCGAGGAGTTCGACCGCCGCGTGGCAAACGGTGAGTTTGTTGAGTGGGCCGAGGTCCACGGTAACTGCTACGGCACGTTGGTGAGCGAGGTTCAGTCCAAGCTCGCCTCTGGTTCGTCTCTCATCTTGGAGATCGATGTCCAGGGTGCCCTGCAGGTCAAGGAGCGTTTCCCCGAGGCCGTGCTGATCCTGTCTCTTATACAAATCTGACGCTGCCGACGAATAGAGAGGG
>CABSMK010000284.1 GCA_902478825.1 uncultured Collinsella sp. | reverse complement strand
CTACGTCCCAATGTGTGGTGTTGCCCAAAAACAACTCGTTTAGTTTACCTAATCTGCGAGGGCATCGCAAACGCCGTCGAGCAGGCGTACGGCGAGTGTCTGCGCGTCGCTGGCCGTGAAGGTGCCGTTGTAGCGCGTCATGCCTGTGAGCTCAATGCGAATGCGAGCCGGCTTCTGCTGCGCGGCGACATTGGCGGTGCGGATGCGCTGGGCCAGGTTGTGGCACTCGGCGAGGGCAATCGTGGCGCGCGGTGCGGCGTCGGCGGGCAGCTCGTCGCTTGCGATCTCGAGCACCAGGTCAACGTCGGTTGGGACCTCGGAGTCGCAGAGCATCATGCCGCTGTTGTCGGTCGTTGCCGTGGCGATATTCCACATGCGCGACGCAACACTGCGTGCGATGGGGTCCTCGCCGATAACGGCAATCTGGAAGCGCTCGAGCACGTTGGCGGCGCGAGCAAAACCGATGCGGGACTCGGCTTCGGTGACCGAGGGCTTGCCCTCCCACACATGGTGCAGGCGGTTGACGTAGGCGTAGGTGTCCTGGAAGGCCATGCCGTCGGCAAACAGGCCGACATTTTCCTGGAACTGCTGCAGGGCGGCCTCGGTATGCGGACCAAAGTAGCCGTCGTCTTCGCCACAGGCAAAGCCCAAAACGTTGAGAGCGCGCTGCAGGGCCTGCACATCGGCGCCATGGAAATTGGGCATGCGCAGATAGAGGGTGCGGTCGCCCAGCTTATACGAAGCGTCTACAAGGGCGCTCCAGCAGGGGATATCGACGGCATGACCGGCAGCAAGGCCGCTGTCGAGCCTGAAGGTGCTGACGGCCTGCTCAGTGGTGGCTCCAAAGTACTTGTCGGTGACTTCGGCGGCATCAATCGTGTAGCCGAGCTGCAGGAGACGAGACTGCACGTCCTCGACGGCTGCTCCTTGCATGCCCGTTGTAATAGGTTCCATGAACGAACCCCTTTCGGCGTACCATTCGTACTATTTGAGCGTCTGTCGGATAGACAACGCAAAGGGATGCATAAACATGCACTCAACAGTGTAGCAAGTTGTGCCTAAATACGCTGCTGACAGGTTTTATAACCCCCGTTAGTTAAGGCGCTCCACAAAGAAATCTGCCATGGAGAGGAACAGCTCGCGTGCGTGCGGATCAAGCTCAACGTTCTCGATGGCCGCTTTGGCCTTAGCGGTCAGGTCGAGCGCGTAAGTGTGGGCGTAATCGATGGAGCCGGTCTCCTGGAAGATCTCCACGGCGCGTGCGAGCTGCGCGGGATCATCGGTGCCCGAGGAAAGAATCGCCTCGACCTCGTCGTGGTGGCGCTCATCAGAGAGGGCGTGTACGGCGACAAGCGTGCGCTTGCCCTCGGTGATGTCGGTGCGGAAGTCCTTGTTGGCGGCTTCCTTAGTGCCGACAAGGTTGAGCAGGTCGTCCTGAATCTGAAAGGCGAGGCCCGTGTGCAGGCCAAAGGCGCGCAGCGCTTCGATTTGCTCATCGCTGCCGCCGCCGATAATGGCCCCGGCGGCAAGCGGCGTGGCTCCGCTGTAAAACGCGGTCTTGTGCGTCGCCATGCCCAGGTAG
>CABSMK010000283.1 GCA_902478825.1 uncultured Collinsella sp. | reverse complement strand
CCTTTCGGATGCCGAGGAAAACGAGCGCAAGCGTCTTGGTCTTGCCGAGAGTGCGCAGAGCGAAATTACGGGTGTTGCCGATGAGCTCGCCGGTCGTCATCTGCAGTTCCGCCCCATGGGCGCGGCGGATGCCGAGGGCGCGAGCGCGCTGGAGGCTGCCTGCTTTGAAGGTGCCGGACACGAGGCGTGGACGCCGGGCATGTTCCTGTCCGAACTGGGCGAGGACGTCGCTGCGCCGCGTAGTTGGTGGGTAGCACACGACGACGGCAAGCTGCTGGGCCTTGCCGGCGGTATGGTCGTGGACGGTGATGTGCAGATTCTGGATGTCGCCGTCGACCCGGCACATCGCCGTGAGGGCATTGCCCGCAAGCTGCTGTCGCATGTGAGCTATGATGCCCAGATGCTCGGCTGCACCACGGCTTCGCTCGAGGTCGAGGACGGCAACGAGGGAGCGATCGCGCTTTATAACGCTCTGGGCTTTACCGAGGCAGGACGGCGCCGCGGCTACTATGGTGCCGGCAAGGATGCCATCGTCATGACGGCCCCGCTGCCCCTCGTGCTTCCGGTCGACAATGCTTCGCCCGAGCCGACGGCGGCAGAGCAGCGCGTATGGCCGCTGCCTGCGCCCGGGCGCTCCGAGGGGGAGCGTGCCGAAATTGAACGCCGCCGCCTAGTGCTCGCTATCGAGAGTTCCTGCGACGAGACGGCCGTGGCGATTATCGATGCGGATGGCAATATGCTGGCCAACCAGGTGTCGACACAGATTGATTTTCACGCCCGCTTTGGCGGCGTGGTGCCCGAGATCGCCTCGCGCAAACACGTTGAGGTGATTGTGAGTGTCGTGGATGCGGCGCTCGAGGATGCCGCAGCATCGCTTGGTCTTGAGGGTGGAGCCATTGCCCCCAGCGAGCTTGCCGCCGTGGGCGTGACACAGGGTCCGGGCCTGGTGGGCGCGCTCGTGGTTGGCGTCGCCTTCGCCAAGGGCTTTGCCTACGCTGCCGGCAAGCCGCTCGTGTGCGTCAATCATCTTGAGGGTCATCTGTTTGCCAACCTGCTGGCGCAACCCGACCTCAAACCGCCGTTTATCTTCACGCTTGTCTCGGGCGGGCACACCATGCTCGTGCACGTGAAGGCGTGGGGCGACTACGAGGTGCTCGGTGAGACGCTCGACGACGCCGTGGGCGAGGCCTTCGACAAGGTGGCCAAGGCGTTGGGCCTGGGCTATCCCGGTGGCCCCATCATTTCCAAGCTGGCCGAGACGGGCAATCCCCGCGCGATCGATTTCCCCCGTGCGCTTAACAGCAGGGGAGACTATCGTTTCTCGCTTTCGGGTCTTAAAACGGCCGTGACGCTCTACATCGAGCAGGAGACCAAGGCCGGGCGCACGATTCACCTGCCCGATCTGGCGGCTTCGTTTGAGGCGGCTGTCTTTGACGTGCAGTACAAGAAGGCCAAAAACGCATTGCACGCTACCGGATGTAAGGAATACTGCATCGGCGGCGGCGTCTCGGCCAACCCGCATCTGCGCGAGATGATGATCAAGAAGCTTGGGCGTCAGGGGATTCGCGTAACGGTGCCGCCCTTGTCTGCCTGTACCGATAACGCAG
>CABSMK010000282.1 GCA_902478825.1 uncultured Collinsella sp. | reverse complement strand
TCCGATGACTTCCGCATGTACTCGGGCGAGGATGCACTCACAGTGCCGCTCATGAGCCTGGGCGCTTCGGGCACCATCAGCGTGTGGGCCGACGTGCAGCCGCAGCTCGTACACGACATGTGCCGCGCTTATCTAGACGGCGACGTAGCGCGCGCCCGCGATATCCAGATTGCCGGCCAGCCGCTCATCAACGCCCTCTTTAGCGAGGTCAACCCCATCCCCGTCAAGGAAGCGCTCGCCCAGATGGGCATGATCGAGGCAAACTACCGTATGCCGCTGTGCCCCATGGCAGACGACACGCGAGCCGCACTTACCGATGCTCTGAAGGGAGCTGGTCTGCTTGATTAAGACCGTCATTATGGGAACGGGCCGCATGGGCTCGCTCATCCGCACTACCGCCGAAGGCATTGTCGTCGCCGCCGGGCAGCCCGTTTTTGATATCGTCGCCCAGATCGGTTTTGATCTGTCCGAGCTCGAGAGCGCCCCGGCAGCCGATGTGATTATCGACTTCTCGAACGTCGTGACCTTCGATGCCGTCGTCGCCTATGTCGAGCGCACGGGCGCGGCGTTGGTCTCAGGCACCACAGGCTACACCCCCGAGCAGATGGACCGCCTGCGCGAGCTGGGTCAGAACGCCCGCGTCATGCACTCGGGCAACTACTCCATCGGCATCGCCGCCCTGCGTCATCTGGTGGCCCAGGCCACACGCGAGCTGCCCGGCTTTGACTGCGAGATCGTCGAGACGCACCACAACCAAAAGGTCGACGCCCCCAGCGGCACTGCCAAGTTGTTGCTCGACGCCGTCGTCGAGGCCGCGCCCGAGGCAGGCTACCACCCCGTCTATGGCCGCGAGGGCATGTGCGGCGCGCGCGACCCCAAGGAAATCGGCATGCACTCGCTGCGCGGCGGCACCGTAGCCGGCGTGCACGAGGTGGGTTTCTTTGGCCAGGACGAGGAAGTCACGCTCACCCACCGCGCCACGAGCCGTCAGATCTTTGTCAACGGCGCCCTGGCAGCCGCGCAGAAGCTCGTCGCCCGCGAACCCGGCTTCTATACGTTCGACCAGGTCATGTTTGCCTAACCAGGTATCAACCGAATCCACCCAAAGGAGAGATAGCAAATGAGCAACGCAGCCGAGATGGATGCACAGGAGATTATCAACTACATCGCCACCGCGCCCAAAAAGACGCCCGTCAAGCTGTACGTGCGCGAGAAGCCGGGCATGAAGGTTGCCTGGGGCGACGCACATGTCTACGGCGGCCGTCGTGGCAAGACCGTCTTTGGCGACTGGAATGAGCTCAAGGCCATCCTAGACGCCAACGCCGATTCCATCGACTACTACGATGTGGAGAACGACTGCCGCAACTCCGCCGTGCCCATGCTCGACCTTAAGGGCATCAACGCCCGCATCGAGCCGGGCGCGATCATCCGCGACCGCGTCGAGATTGGCGACCGTGCCGTCATCATGATGGGCGCCATCATCAACATCGGCTCCGTTATCGGCGAGGGCTCCATGATCGATATGGGCGCCGTGCTGGGCGGTCGCGCCACCGTGGGCAAGAACTGCCACATCGGCGCCGGCACCGTGTTGGCGGGCGTCGTGGAGCCCGCAAGCGCCACGCC
>CABSMK010000281.1 GCA_902478825.1 uncultured Collinsella sp. | reverse complement strand
GGTCTGGGCAGCGTGCGCGAGGGCCGTCGCAGCCTGGAGCAAATGGTTGGCGAGCTTTCGGATGACGAGCAGGAGCTCGACGGTATCGAGCCGTCGCACTACGAGGACGACGCCATCGAGGTCGACCCCGCACTCGGCTGGGCGGGCACGCGCTGGAGCCATGCGCGCGACTACACCATGCACGCTATCTCGGCGCTAACGTGTGGCACCTTTAGCTTTTTGCTGATGCAAACGGCCGGAGTCGCGGCGCTTCCCGGCCTGGTCATTGCGGCTATCGCGATCGGAGCGGCGGCTGGCCTGGCCCCCCAGATCGGCTCGGCCATCTCGGCTGTGGGCTTTTTGGTGCTCATGGCCAACGCCACCATGCAGGCACAGGGCATCCTGTCGATGCTGCCCGTCGCGGTGATCTTTGCCGCCGCCATGTCCGGTTGGTGGATCGCCTGGGGTCGCACCGAGACTGCCGCGAGCGCCACGCTCACCTGTGCACTCGCGCTTGGCTGTCTGACCGGCAATACCTTCCTGGCAGCTGGGGTCGCCGCCGGCGTCGCGTCATTTTGGCTCGGCCCGGCAAGCGCCGCCGCGGCAACGGGCATGGGCGCGCTTTTTGCCCGTCTGGCCACGGTCGCGCTTTCAGCCGGAGGCGTGCTGGGGCTCGGTAACGTTGCCGCAGCGCTGGGAGACCCGCTCCTTTGGGCTGCCTTTGTGCTGGTCGCGGCAACTGCCGCGGCGTCATCTGCGCTGCTCAATGTCCATGCCAAGCGTGCCAATCAGGGCTCAAACCTTGCCGCAATCGCCGCCATCGCTGTCACCGGCATCGGCTGCGCAGCGGCGTCCTGTCTTGCACACCATATGGAAATTGCCAGCCTTGCGGGCCCGGTCGTCGCCAAGGCAGCGGTTACGGGAATCCTATCCTCTATAATCGTCGGGATATGCCTTTATTTGCTCGGATACCAAAGAACCTATACGGAGAGTGATCTTTCGTGAACTTCCTGAACATCTTCGAGGACCACGTGGCCGGCATCTTCGGTGCCACCCGTGCCCCGTTCTCCTTTAAGAAGCTTGCCAAGCAGGCCGCTCGCGACATGGAGGATCAGACTCTGGTGATCAACGGCGTCAACACCGCGCCGGCGCTCTATACCATCCTGATTGCCGCCGACGACGATCCCATGCTCGCCCCGTTCTATCCCGAGCTTTCGCGCGAGGTCCGCGAGTTTGTGAAAGCGCAGGCCGAAAAGCGCCGCTACGTCTTTGTCGGCGAGCCCCTCGTTCGCTTTATGATCGACCCGCAGCTGCGCGGCGGCAAGTTCTCGGTCTTTGCCGAGAACGTCGATGCCCCTACGCTCGGTCGCCTGTACGAGGAAGAGCGCGCCTACCAAAACGGCCTGGGCCAGAACAACTCAGCCGCGAGCCGTGCCGCCAGCGCCCCGCGCGCCGGCCAGCAGCAGTTTGCCGCCCCGCAGCAACACCCCGCTGCTATGCCGCAGCAGCAGCCGGCACCTCGTGCTGCCACTCCCGACCCGCTTGCCGTGGCCGACCCCTTTGCGCCCAATATGCCCGATCCCGCCGCCGCACCCATCCCCGTGCCCCAAACCCTGTCTCTTATACACATCTGACGCTGCCGACGAATAGAGAGG
>CABSMK010000280.1 GCA_902478825.1 uncultured Collinsella sp. | reverse complement strand
ATGATGGGCGGGTCATTGACGAGCCGACGGGAAACCTGGACTCCGCTACCGGAGCGCTTGTGATGGAAACCTTCCATAAGCTCCAGAAGCGCGGCAAAACCATCGTGCTTATCACACACGACCCCGGCATCGCCGCCGAGGCCGACCGTGCCGTGACCATCCGCGACGGTCGCATTCACGATGGCGCGTATATTCCACATGCACCGCGGACCCTGCGCAGCGCCGTGGATAGCCTGCCCAGGATTTCCGCCTCCGCCAACCCGCCGAAAGGAGAGATGGCATGAGCGCCCGCGATCTCATCCAGGAAGCCCTTCACTCGCTCGAAGCCAACAAGGGGCGCAGCCTGCTCACCATCCTGGGCATTGTCATCGGCATCGCCTCGGTTATCGTCATGACTTCGCTCATCGGCGGCATCCAAAACAGCCTGGTCAACAGTCTGGGCCTCAATGCGGCACGCATGGTGCAAATCTATTCGTCGCAAGAACTCACCGAGTCCGACATCGAGAAGCTTCAAAAACTGGCGCCGCAGATAGAGCAGATCGGCATTGTCGACAGCGCGTATACCGAGTACAAGACCGGCGATAAAAGCTATACCGTCATGGCACAGGGTGTCGATAGCGACATGCTCGACGCCGTGGGGGCCAGCAAGCTCGTTGCGGGGCGCACCTATTCCCAGGCCGAGTCCCAATCAGGCTCGCGCGTGGCGCTCATCAGCCGCGGCGGCGCCGATCAGCTTTACGGCAACGAACAGGATGCGCTGGGGAAAACCATCAAGGTGTCCAACGGCGAGGTGCAGATTGTAGGTGTGATTGATGGCGGCAACGACTCCATGGGCTCGCTCACGCTGTATATGCCGCGCGAAACCATCTCAGGCCTGTTTGGCGACGAGAATCCCTCATTCCCCAGCGTAACGGCACTTGCCGCCGAGGGCACGGACATGGATGAGCTTTGTAAGACCATCGAGTCCAAGGTGCGCGCGATGAAGGGCATCGCGGAGGATGATGAGTACGACAGTGTATCGGCGACCTCCATGAAAAGCGCTATCGATGCACTCAACTCCTTTATGGGCGCATTCTCGCTCATCATGGGTGCTGTCGCCAGCATCTCGCTGCTTGTCGGCGGTATCGGCATTATGAATATGATGCTCACCAACGTATCTGAACGCATCCGCGAGATCGGCATCCGCCGTGCTCTGGGCGCCAATCGTCGCGATATCACCGCGCAGTTTTTGGCCGAGTCCTCGGCGCTGTGCGTCACCGGCGGACTGCTGGGTGTCCTGATTGGCTATCTGCTGGCCTGGGGCCTCGCGATGTTTGCCTCCGGATCCGGGATTCTTGGCGAGCTCGGTGCCAGCGGGCAAATCACACCGAGTTTTTCAATCGCCACCGTGCTGCTGGCCTTCGCCGTCTCCGTCGGAATCGGCGTAATCTTTGGCTACTACCCCGCTCGCCGCGCGGCAAAGCTCGACCCAGTGGAGTGCCTACGCTACCAGTAAGCCACCACCAACAAGTTGCGGTGAAATAAGGACTGAATATGCTATCTAGCAGCAAAACAGACACTATTTCACCGCAACTTATTGAAGGGCTGCTTGCGCCGGTTCCGGGCGTCGTCCTCGAGCTTTTGGCGGATGACGGGCTTGTACGGGTCGAGCT
>CABSMK010000279.1 GCA_902478825.1 uncultured Collinsella sp. | reverse complement strand
CGCCACCCGCGATGTTCTTGACGCACAGGTTGGCAAAGTCGCGCAGCGTGAGGTAGCGGTTCTGCTCGCGCGCGGCACGCTCGTCGGACAGACGCACGTACTGGCCATCAAAGACCACGTCGGCGGCATCCACATCCCACATCTGGGCAGCCTTGGCGCAAATCTTCTCACGCAGCTCGGTCGCGGCGTTCTTGGCGGCAAGGCCCGTCACGTACGTGCCCGAGCTCGCGTACGAGCCGGCGTCGAACGGCGACACGTCGGTGTCCACGCCGCGCACCACGATGAGCGAGCTCTCAACGCCCAGCTCCTCGGCGGCAATCTGCGCCAGGATCGTGTCGACGCCCATGCCGTTATCGGTGGCGCCGGTGCCAATGGTAATGAATCCATCCTCTTCAAGGCGCATGTCGATGCCGGCGATATCCACGTTGGAAATGCCCGAGCCCTGCATGGTGAGCGCGCAGCCCAGAGCACGCACGCGGTCGCCCAGGTCAACGGCCAGCGGCTTGTCGCGCCAGCCGATCATGTCCATTGCGCGTAGCAGGCAGCGGTCGAGCGCGCAGGCGTTGAGTTTCTCGTTGTAGTACTGCGGCATGATCTCGCCCTCGCGCACGATGTTCTTAAGGCGCAGGTCGGCGGGATCCATGTGCAGCATATCGGCGAGCTCGTTGACGGCGCTCTCCACGGCAAACTGGCCCTGGGTGGCACCGTAGCCGCGATACGCGCCGCCGCGGTTGGTATTGGTGTAGACGGCGTCCCAGCTAAAGCGGCTCGCCTTCACGTGGTTGTAGATGGGCAGGCTCTTGTGGCCCGAAAGGCCGATCGTCGTGGTGGCGTGCTCGCCATACGCACCGGCGTTGGACAGCGTATGCAGGTCGATGGCCGTGATGGTGCCGTCGTTCATGGCGCCCAGCTTAACGGTCATCTGCATCTGGTGGCGCGAGTTGCCGGCGGTGATGGTCTCCTCGCGGGTGTAGCAGCAATAGCTCGGACGGCCGGTCTGCTGGGTAACGAACGCCACGAAGATCTCGCAGCAGCCCGTCTGCTTGGAGCCAAAGCCGCCGCCGATGCGCGGCTTAATAACCTGCACCTGCGACTGCGGAATATCGAGCGACTGAGCGACCATGCGGCGCACGTGGAAGGGCACCTGCGTCGAGGTGGTCACCGAGATGCGACCGAACGCGTCGGTCGTCGCGAAGGCACGGAAGGTCTCCATGGGCGCGGTCTGCGTGGCCTGGCTGGTGTAGGTGCGGGTGAAGACGATGTCGCTCTGGGCGAAGGCCTCGTCAAGGTTGCCAAAGTCGCTGGTACCGCTGCACACCAGGTTGCGCGGCACGTCGCCGCCCTGCGGGAACATAAAGGTCACGTCGCCCTCGGGGTGGACCACGATGTCATTATCGAGCGCCTTGGTAAAGTCGAGCAGCGGCTCGAGCACCTCATAGTCGACCTTGATGAGCTTGAGCGCCTTGTCGGCAGCCTCCTCGGTCTCGGCGGCGACGATTGCCACCTCCTCGTTTTGGTAACGCACCAGGTTCTCGAGAATCAGGCGGTCGTAGGGACTCGGCTGCGGGTAGCTCTGGCCGGCGATGGTAAAGCGGCGCTTGGGCACATCCTCGTAGGTGTAGACGCTGTCTCTTATACACATCTCCGAGCCCACGAGACATGCGCAGA
>CABSMK010000278.1 GCA_902478825.1 uncultured Collinsella sp. | reverse complement strand
AGCTGCTCGAGGCCATCATGGAGCGCACGTCTATTCCGCATGTGCGCATTTCCTCGGTCGAGCCCATGGATATCTCCGAGCGCCTGCTTAAGGTTATGGCGCGCTATCCGCAGCGTATCGCCCCGTTTTTGCACCTGCCCGTGCAGTCCGGTTGCACGGCGACCCTGCATCGCATGGGCCGTCCCTATAGCGCCGAGGCCTTTGAGGACACGGTGCGTATGATTCGTGCCATCTTGCCCCAGGCGTCCCTTTCGTGCGATGTCATCGTCGGTTTTCCTGGTGAGACGGACGAGGAGTTCGAGGAATCGCTGGCGCTGTGCCGCCGTGTGGGTTTCTCGCGTATGCACGTGTTCCGCTACAGCAAGCGTCCCGGTACCCTTGCTGCCGACATGCCCGACCAGGTGCCACCCGAGGTTATGGCCGAGCGCAGCCGCCGTATGCGGGCCGCCGCACAGGAGCTCGCTATTGCCGACGCTCGTCGTCGCGTGGGCACGGTCGAGCGTGCCGTGCTCGAGTATGGTGACAACCTGACGCTCGGCTCGTTCCATCATGCCCGTCTTGACGATACCTGTGGACTTACAGCCCCGTGCCTGCTCGATGTTGCTATCATCGGAGTCGATGATTCCGGCTTGGTCCATGCACGCAGGGAGGTTCATGGAAGCCTCGAAGATTAGACTTACCGTTCCCGAGGGAATTGATCCCTCGCGCGTTTTGGGCGCCGGCGACGGCGTCCTTCGTGCGCTCGAGAGTTTGGTTCGCGCTCATGTGGTCGCCCGTGGCGATAGCATCTCCGTGAGCGGCGACCCGGACGAGGTCGAACTCGTGGCGCGCTTTTTCGAGCACGCTTTTCGCGAGGCGGCCGCCGGGCGCACGCTGTCTGCCGACGATGTCTCTTGCTGCCTGGCCGTCTTGCGCGACGGTGAGCACGAGGCTACGTCGCTTCGCGATGACGTGCTGCTTTCGTATCGCGGCCGCGTCATTCGCCCCAAGACGCTCGGCCAAAAGCGCTATGTGGATGCCATCCGCACGCATACCATCACGTTTGGCCTGGGTCCTGCCGGCACCGGTAAGACCTATCTGGCCATGGCGCTCGCCGCTGCCGCGCTCAAGCGTCACGAGGTGGGCCGTCTGATCTTGACGCGTCCGGTTGTCGAGGCGGGGGAGAATCTGGGCTTTTTGCCCGGCACCCTCGAGGAAAAGATCGATCCCTACATGCGTCCGCTTTACGACGCCCTTTTTGACATGATGGATCGCGAGCGCACCGATGAGCTTATGGAGCGCGGCGTGATCGAGATCGCCCCGCTTGCCTACATGCGCGGCCGCACGCTGAGCGATGCTTTCGTGGTACTCGACGAGGCGCAAAATACCACGCCCGAGCAGATGAAGATGTTCCTGACGCGCCTGGGCTTCAACTCCAAGTTCGTGATTACCGGCGACCTGAGCCAGCGCGACCTGGTGGGTCGTCGTGGCGGTCTTGCTGACGTTGAGCAGATTTTGGGCTGTGTCGACGATGTCGCATTTTCTCACCTCGAGCGTGCCGACGTGGTGCGCCATGCCCTGGTGGGTCGTATCGTCGAGGCATATGAAGCTTATGATGACGTGCGCGAGCAGCGCCCGCGCGACCGAAAGGAGTCCCGTTGAGTGTATTGATCAGCAACGATGCCGAGCTCGATACGCTCTGTCTCTTAT
>CABSMK010000277.1 GCA_902478825.1 uncultured Collinsella sp. | reverse complement strand
TTTCGGCAGTGCTGGCGTTGATACCGGCCTGCAGCGCGGCGTTGGCCTCGGCCTCGGCAGCAAGCTCGGCCTGCAGCTGAGAATCCAGGGAGTTCACGACACTCTGGGCCTCAGCCTGCTGGGCATTGAGCTCGTCGACCTTCTTCTGCGTCGCGGCGACGTTCTTCTCCTGCTCGGTCTGCTTATCGGTGAGCTGCTGCTTAAGGTCCTTGACCTCCTGAATGGTCTGGGCCTGCTTGTCGGACACCTTACCGTAGTAGAACAGACGGTTGAGCATGTCGCCCAGATCGTCGACGCCCGTCAGGACCTGAAGGAGACTCAGGCCGCCGGTCTTGTACTCACCGGCAACATAGCTCGAAAGCTTTGCCTGACCTTCGGCAATCTCTTGCTGCTTTTGCGTGATCTCGCCTGCAGTCTGATCAAGCTCCTGCGTCTGTGCGGAGAGTTCTTCATGAATTTGCTGGGTTTGGGTGCCAATCTGCTCGAGTTTAGTTCGAGCAGCGGCAAGGTCGGATGCGGTATCGGCGTAGGCCGGAGCCACGAGGCCCAGGCCCAAAACACAAGCGAGGGTTGCCGTAGCAGCGCAGCGTGCCATGTTTTTGTGCGTGTTTGCTGTGCGCATGTAGCTTCCTTTCCAGTAACTAAGGGTAACGGCTAGTCCACCGTCACCAGGCTAAAGAGCTCCACATCGTCATCGGGCGGCGTGAGCTTCTCGCGCGGGTTGAGAAACGCAAGCTCAAGGATACAACCGTAACCGACAAGCTTTGCGCCCATATCTCGCACCAGTTTACCTGTTGCCTCGACGGTTCCGCCCGTCGCGACCAAGTCGTCCAGAATCAACACGGTATCTTTAGAGCTGATGGCATCGGCGTGGATCTCGATAGAATCCGTTCCATACTCGAGCTCGTAGCTCTCGCTTACCGTCTTGCGCGGCAGTTTGCCCGGCTTACGTGCGGGAACAAAGCCGGCACCCAGGGCGACGGCCACGGGCACACCGACCATAAAGCCACGAGCCTCGGGGCCGACGACCTTGGTAATGCCCATGTCGGCAAAATGCTCGGCCAAGGCATCCACCATGGCCTTCAGGGCCTCGGGATTGCCAAAGAGCGGCGTGATGTCCTTAAAGACGACTCCGGGCTCGGGATAGTCGGGGATATCGACGATATGAGATTCGAAGTCGTACATGGCGTGACCTTTCATGGATTGCCGGGTGAACGGCGGTTATTTGTCCGTGTTAGCAGACGAGCTATGCGAGGGGACGACGACCTTGGACGGCTGCACGAGCGACTCGTCGTGCGCGGCAACCGCGGGGACGCTTGCCCCATCGCTTTTAGCCTTGGTGGATTCAGAACGCGCGATCTCCTCATCGAGGGCATCGATGTCAGCGTCCTCGACCACGGCGTTGAGCGACTCAAAGACACGGTTCTTAAGTAGCGCGGTGTGCACACCCTCGGTGAGGTCGTGCAGCTTCTTAAAAGCACGCTCGAGCTTGGCGTCGCGCTCGTCATCGGAAGTATCCATGCCGAGCATGCTCACGAGAACCTGCTCAAACATCGAAGACTCGCGGTTTGCCGACGATACGTACTGACGCAGGTTACGCGGCTCAATGTGGAAGCGCGACAGCTCCGAGCAGTAACGGATGATCGGGAAATCGCGACCATCGACGAGCTCACGATTTTGCGGACTCTTGA
>CABSMK010000276.1 GCA_902478825.1 uncultured Collinsella sp. | reverse complement strand
CAAAAGCGCGCCGAGGCCCAGGCCCGCGCCGCACTCAACAAAAAGCTCAAGGGCGTGCGCAACCAGCTCAAGAAGATCGAGACGGAGCTCGATAAAAAGCGCGCCCGCTATGACGAGCTTATGGAATTGATGGCAAGCGAAGAGCTTTATGCCGATCAGGATAAGTTCAACGCGGCGCTGGGGGAATATAACGGCCTTAAGCAAGAGCTTCCCAAGCTCGAGGACGAATGGCTGGAGCTTTCCACCCAGATCGAAGAGGAGACCGCGCGTGAACTCTCGTAAGGCCACTGCTGTGGCGATGAGCATCATCGCTATCGCTTGTCGCATCTGCGGCATCTTTATGAGCGCGATGACCGTGCTGCTGTGCTTTAGCGGCCTGACCGCCAAGCTGCAGATCGTGGGCTTTGTCGTTGAGCTTTCGCGCGCGCTGCCGAGCGCCATCGCCGGCTACGGCGTCATCACGTCGCCCTTTGGCGGCGTGTTCCGCCTGGATTACGCCATCGTCGCTGTGATCCTGTTTGTGGCCGATTACCTGCTCACGCGCGCCTCGCGCCGCGTCCGCTAGGAGAGCGCCATGTCCAGCAGCTACATCATGAACCTGCTCGCCAGCGCCGTCGCCGTCATCGTTGGCATCGTCATTCACGAGAGCGCGCACGCCGCCGCGGCCTGGGCTCTCGGCGACAAAACGGCGCGCTCGCGCGGACGCGTATCGCTCAACCCGCTCAACCATATCGACCCGTTTGGCACCATCATCTTGCCGCTGCTCATGCTCGCCGCAGGCGGTCCCGTGTTCGCCTTCGCCAAGCCCGTGCCCGTCTATCTCAACAACCTCAAGCACCCCAAGCGCGACGAGGTCCTGGTGAGCGTAGCCGGCCCCACATCGAATATCGCACTCGCGTGCCTCGCGGCCGCCCTCATGCACGTAACGTACGGCAATCTCTACGCCAGCATGTCCTTTGCCGTGGCGTCCCAAATTATGAACTTCGGCGCCACGTTTATCGTGGTCAACCTGTCGCTCGCGTTCTTTAACCTCATTCCGATTCCGCCGCTTGATGGCTCGTCGATCATCGTGCCCTTCCTCAAGGGCAAGGCGCTCAACAACTATTACCGCCTGCAGCAATACGCTATGCCCATACTCATCCTGGTTCTATACCTGCTGCCTATGTGGACCGGCATCGATGTAATCGGCCGCTATTTCGACGTTACCGTGTATCCGCTTGCTGAGCAGCTGCTCAACTTCGCAATCGCCGGCATCTAGGGTAAACTTACAGGTCGACCGTGCAAAACGGTCGCAACATGCACCCAAACCGCGCCGCGAAGGCGCCGTCAAAGGAGGTCGAAAATGTCGTATCGCGTGTCGACGCAGGTCTACAGCGGACCGTTCGACCTGCTCCTGCAGCTGGTAACCCGCCAAAAAGTAGATATCGGCGCCATCTCCATCAGCGAGGTGGCCGAGCAATACCTGGCCGAGGCCGAGCGCATCGAGGCGCTGGACCTGGACGTGGCGAGCGACTTTTTGCTGGTTGCGGCGACCCTTTTGGACATCAAGGCCGCCTCGCTGGTGCCGCAGGAGGCCCCGCGCAAAGTCGATGACGACGATGACGAGTTCGACGAAGACCTCGAGGAGCTCAGCGCGCTCGACGGCGACGCCTTGCGCGAGGTCCTGATCCAGCGCCTGATTGCATACAAGCCTGTC
>CABSMK010000275.1 GCA_902478825.1 uncultured Collinsella sp. | reverse complement strand
CTACACCTCTCTATTCGTCGGCAGCGTCAGATGTGTATAAGAGACAGCTCCAAGCGTGCCACGCGCTCGGCCAGGGCCTCAATGGTCAAATCGGCCTCGGGACGTGCCAGGCGCGTGCAGGCGATCTCGAGCACCAGGCGCACGTCGCTCGCGCCCCTCATCTCCAACGCGGCATCGTCGAGCACCGTCAGCACGCGGGCCAGACGGTCGGCCGGATGCTCGCCAAAGGCAGCAGCCTCGGCAGCAAGCGCCTCGGCCTGCTCGACCCCGCCCTCAAACAGCTCGGCACGGGCACCGGCAACGCAGGCCACATACACGTCGCGCACATGCGCCACCAGGTCGCGCGTCAGCTCAAGCAGGTCATTGCCCTCCTCGACCTGTGCACGAATGAGCCCATAGAGCTCAGCAATATCACGCTCGGCAATAGCGCGGGCAAACTCGCCCAGGACCTGGTCCGAAACCTCGCCCAAAAGCGAGCGGGCATCGTCCGCATGCACGGCTCCGTTGCCAAAAACGCTCAGCTGCTCCAGCGTGGAAAGCGCGTCGCGCATGCCGCCCTTGGCATGGCGCGCCACGATGGCCAGCGCCTCGTCGTCGTAATCGAAGCCCTCCTGCTCGCACACGTAGGACAGGCGATGCTCGATATCCTCGTTGCCGATGCGGTGGAAATCGAAGCGCTGGCAACGCGAAAGGATGGTCTCCAGAATCTTTTGCGGATCGGTGGTGCACAGCACAAAGATCACGTGCGCCGGCGGCTCCTCGAGCGTCTTGAGCAGCGCGTTGAACGCCGCCGTCGTGAGCATGTGAACCTCGTCGATGATATAGATCTTGTACTTGCCACGCACCGGGGCAAAGTTGACGGAGTTGATGATCTCCTCGCGCACATTGTCCACGCCCGTGCGACTTGCGGCATCGAGCTCGTAGACATCGGGGTGGTTGCCCTCGGCGATGAGCTCGCATTCCTCACAGGTGCCGTCGGGCATGCAGCCGCTCGCACCCTCGGCGCGCGCTGCCTCGGCATTGCGGCAGAGCAGCGCCTTGGCAAGAATACGCGCCATGGTGGTCTTGCCCGTGCCGCGCGGACCGCAAAACAGGTACGCATGGGACAGGCGCCCCTCGGTGATGGCGTGCTCGAGCGTCGAGACGATATGCTGCTGGCCCACCACGGAGTCGAAGGTGAGCGGGCGATACTTTCGGTACAACGATTCCATGGGTGCTCCCCCGGGTATACTGAGTCTTGTTGCCGCGGCGGCCATGCGGTCGCACGGCATACTGCATTCCATAATAACCCGTACGGCGAGCCCGCCGCGATAGGAGTCCAAAGAGCATGGCAGACGCAGAGAGCAACCTCATTCCCTCCGAAGCAGCCGACCAGGTCGAGGTCGCGCTCGAGGCGCAGGCCGCGGCCGATGACGGCATTCTGTACCTCAACGAGTATCAGTACGAAAACGATCTCGTCACCGACTTCGCCCGCCTGGTCGCCTCGCCCAGGCGCCGTGGCTCCCTGTACGTCGCCGCCGCGATTGCCGTGCTCATCGGCATCGGCATGCTGGTGGCCGGCGGCAGCTGGATCAAGTTCGGCGTCGTGCTGATCGTGTTCGGCGCCTTTTTGGCCTGGTGGAGCAAGAACCTCCACCACACGCTCGCCCGCGACTTTATCGATGCCGTCGAGGCCGACGAGTCCATGGCTGTCTCTTATACACATCTGACGCTGCCGACGAATA
>CABSMK010000274.1 GCA_902478825.1 uncultured Collinsella sp. | reverse complement strand
GTGTACTGGAGCTGGGAAATCTTCGTCAAGTGCGCCGTGGTTCCCGCCACTGCGCTCATTCTCATCACGCTCGTGGGCCTGCTTTGCAAGATGGGCAAGACGCCGTTGCAGTTCCTTCGTCACGAGGCGAGCGGCAAATCGGGTACCAAGCGCGGCTTGCAGCTGCCGGAGCGCATGGGTTTTGTTTCCCGCTTCCGCCTGCGCATCTTCCTGCGCAATCTGGGCAACTTCGCCACGCTCTTCGTGGGCATTGCGTTTGCCTCGCTGCTGCTGCTCTTTGGCCTGGCGATTCTGCCCACGATGACGCACTACGCGGACAACCTCGAGACGAGCTTGGTCGCCGAGCACCAGTACACGCTCAAGGCGCCGCTGGAGCTCGAGGGCACTGCCGAGGTGCGCGAGCAGTGGTCGGCACTCGTGCGCTTGCAGTCGGTTGACGGCGCGCTGCTTTCCGCCGCTCAGGATGCCGATGACGAGCTTGACGACGCGGCCGATGCGGCGCAGGCGGCAGCCGATGCCGCGACCGCATCTCCGTCTGCCGAGAGCCTGACCGCAGCGCAGGATGCGCTTGCCAAGGTCCAGGACAAGAAGGATGCGCTTTATGCGCGCCTCGATGACCTTGCCGATGCCCTCGGCTGCAACCGCGACGAGGCTATCGACCTGATCGACAAGGCCTCTAAGATTGACGCTGACAACGACGATATCCACCCGGTCAATACGACCGATAACGGCGCGGGCGCAATCGCACAGGCCGAGAAATACGCCGTCTACCAGCTGCAATACGACCGCGGCGATGGAAATGGGCAGGAGACGATTTCCATCTACGGCATCTCGCCCGATTCGCGCTACTGGAAAGGGCTGGACGTCGGCAACGGACGCGTCGTCTTTGGCGGTGGCTTGCTCGACAAGTTTGGCTGGAGCGAGGGTCAGAAGGTCACGCTCGGCGACAAGTATGAGGGCGAGCATTATTCCTTTGAGTACGTGGGCAAGGACTGCGTTTGGGGCTCTAAGTCGGATATGAATGTCTATATGAGCATCGACGACTTTAACGAGCTGTTCGGCAACGACGCCGCCTACTTTAACGGCTATGTGAGCAACGAGAAGCTCGACCTCGACGCGCACTACTTTGCCGGCGACACCACGCCCGACGACATGCGCGCCGTGGGTGACCAGTTCATCGGTATGATGAGCAAAATGATCGGCATGATGGTTGGGCTTGCGGTGTTCATCTTCTTGCTGTTTATGTACCTGCTGACCAAGGCTGTGATCGACCACAGCGCCCGTTCGATCAGCTACATGAAAGTCTTTGGCTATCGCGATGGCGAGATTTCGCATCTGTACATCCGCTCGATCACGCTGTGCGTGGCGGCGTCACTCGTGCTGAGCCTGCCGGTCATTATTGGCTCGTTAACGGCCATCTTCCGTTCGATGCTGCTCGCCTATAACGGCAATATCGAGATCTACGTGCCCGCTTGGTCCATGGCGGCGTGCGCAGGAATCGGCTTTGCGACCTACCTGGTCGTGGCGCTGCTGCACACGCGCTCTATCAAGCGCGTCAGTCTGGCCGAGGCGCTCAAAGTCCAGGAGTAACCATCGGGGACAGTTCTTGCCATTCGTCGGCTCGCCGGCCGGGCTGGCAAGGACTGTCCCAATATGCCGGCCTTTGGGGACGTTCCTTTTAATATGAGCAGGACATTGTCAAGAGGCAAAATCGGGCCTGGCCCCAACGAT
>CABSMK010000273.1 GCA_902478825.1 uncultured Collinsella sp. | reverse complement strand
GTCAGATGTGTATAAGAGACAGCTCCTCGCCCACCGCAAAGGTCGTGGACTCCCAGTAGCGGCTCTCGACTGGCGGCACGCAGCGCAGCAACGCACGGGCCGAGGCAACCATGATGCAGTTGTCCCCGCGCACGATGCGTCCCAGGGCCTCGCAGCGCTGCGCCACCACGGCGTCGTCGGGCGCCTGCTCGCGCCACGGATAATCCTTGCGCTCAGGAAAACGGCATACATGCGCCAGGCCCACGTAGGCGGCAAGGCTACGAGCGGCGCGATCGGCCGCATCCTCGCCACTCACAATGTAGACCGTCGGGCGCGGACGGCGCGCAAACTGGGCGGCCGCCATAAGCGTGCGGCCCGACTGCGACACGGCCAGCGTCACGTCCTCGCCAGCATCGAGTCCCGCCTCGACGGTCTGCAGCGCCTCGGCAGTGTAGAGCTGCGCGGCTATACGGTGAATGAGCATGCTGTTCCTCCGGCATCGCAACGCCAAAAGCCCGCCGGGGCAAGCTCGGCGGGTCGTACGTCAAATACATTGTCTGTCATGGTAGCGCATGGAGAGGACTCCGGCTCAAGGGCAAACCCAGCCCCGCAAAAAACGCCAGACGAAAATGCGTTCCGCCCTACCCCGCTACGCGCACGCTGGGGCACAAATCTGCCAGCGGACACTCGTCACACTTGGGTTTGCGGGCATCGCAGATCTCGCGACCAAAGGTGATCCACTGATGGTTGACCGACTTCCAATACTCGTGCGGCAAAATCTTGAGCAGATCTTGCTCGGTCTTGAGCGGCTCCTTGGCATGCGTCTTGGGGCTCAGCATCAGGCGGTGCGCAATGCGGTTGACGTGCGTGTCCACCGCAATGCCCTCCACGATGCCATACCCCACGTTGAGCACGATGTTCGCCGTCTTGCGTCCCACGCCCGGCAGCTTCACGAGCTCCTTCATGTCGGCCGGCACCTCGCCGCCATAGTCGGCGACGATCATCTGCGCGGCCTCGACGGCATGCTTGGCTTTGCTCTTGTAGAAGCCGAGTGACTTGATGGTGTCTGCCACGTCAGCCACGCTCGCCCCAGCCATGGCCTCGGGCGTGGGCCACTGGGCAAACAGCCGCGGCGTCACCTTGTTGACCTGCGCGTCGGTCGTTTGCGCCGAGAGCAGCACCGCGATCAGCAGGCGGAAGGGATTCTCGTGGTCCAAAAAGCACTCGACCGGGCCATAGCGACGGTTGAGGCGCTCACACACCTCAACGGCGCGCTCGCGCTTGGCGGCATTGGTCTCGCGTGGCATAACGACTCCTCGGCTCAACGGCACAATAAACTTATGGGCACAATTGTCCCACGTCCGAGACGCTTACGCCTCCAAGAATGCGCCGGTCTGACGGCTCCACAGGCTCGCGTACTCGCCACCCGCCTCGACGAGCTGCGCATGCGTGCCGTCCTCGACGATCTCGCCATCGGCCAGCACCACAATGCGGTCGAGCGCCGCCACGGTAGACAGGCGGTGCGCCACCACAATGGAGGTGCGGCCGCGCATCAGGTTCTCGAGCGCCTCCTGCACCAGCGCCTCGGACTCGCTGTCGAGGGCAGAGGTCGCCTCGTCGAGCACCAGAATCGGCGCGTCGGTTAGGATGGCGCGGGCGATAGCCACGCGCTGACGCTGGCCGCCCGAGAGCTTGACGCCGCGCTCGCCCACCATGGTGTCAAAGCCACGAGGCAAGCGGTCGATAAACTCCAGGGCGTTGGCCAGGCG
>CABSMK010000272.1 GCA_902478825.1 uncultured Collinsella sp. | reverse complement strand
ATGTGTATAAGAGACAGATGCTTGCCAATGACCGCGAAAACGTTGGGGACGACAGCGAATAGGCAAGCCCGCCTTTTAGACACATCGACTCAATTGGGGGCGCAGGACACCGTTCTGTGCCCCCTGATTTTTACCTTGGCCCGAACGCCGCCATGGGCTACATCACCATGTTCAGCGCGTTAACAAACTCCTGGGCCTTCGCACGGCTGCTCAGGCTAAAAACGCAAGCGGTTAACAGTCGATTGCGCAGAAAAACGTCGCGGCCCTTGATCCTGTTGACCCCCGTGATGTCCTTAAGATAGACAATCTCGGTGTGCTTGCCACCAAAAGTGCCCTTCTTGAGCACCTCAATACGGTTGGGGTAGATCTTGACGTCTTTATACCTACCCGAACCTTTGTCCTGGAATAGCAGCGTGTTGTTGTCCATACGCGTCACTCCCGCGGGGTTCGCTAAAACTGCCTCTATGGTCACATTTTAACCACCGCAAGGCTCCCATGCGAAGGTGCCAGACAACATAGCAATTCGTGTCCGCGCGAGGCTTTAAACTAAATGCGTTAAAGATGCATTCCACAAGAGGAAAGTGGGGCGACAGTGATGGGCGAACTGGTAAACCGTGGAGAATCGGCAATCGTGCCCGAAGGTTTTTACAAGCAGGTCTCCTCGATTCTCAACGCCGCTCGCGACAAGGCCTATACCGCCGTTAACTTTGCGATGGTTGAGGCATATTGGGAGATCGGCAAGAGTATTGTTGATGAACAGGGCGGAGAGGAGCGCGCCAAGTATGGCGATGCACTGATCGACGAACTTGCCGTTAGATTGACTAAGGATTTTGGCAGAGGCTTCAACGCCAGAAGCTTAAGATACATGCGTCAGTTTTATCTTGCGTTCCCAATCCGGAACGCGCTGCGTTCCGAATTGAATTGGACACATTACCGCAGGTTATCGCGTATAACCGACCCTGATGCTCGAACATGGTACATGAACGAATGCGCCGATTCTCGTTGGAGCACGCGTCAGCTCGAACGCCAGATCAACACCATGTTCCGCGAGCGCCTACTTGCCAGCAAGGACAAGGAGGCCGTCACCCAGGAAATCCAAAAGAGCGCCCCGGCTCGTCGCCCCGAGGATATCATCCGCGACCCATATGTACTGGAGTTTTTAGGTTTCTCGGACGATACTGCGTTTCGCGAGAGCGATCTAGAGCAGGCGCTCATCACGCATCTTCAGAAGTTCCTGCTGGAGCTTGGCCGTGGTTTCGCTTTCGAGGCGCGCCAAAAGCGCATCACCTTTGATGGGCGCCATTTCTATATTGACCTTGTATTTTACAACTATCTGATGCGCTGCTTCGTGCTCATCGACCTTAAGACGGACGACCTTACGCATCAGGACCTGGGCCAGATGCAAATGTATGTGAACTACTACACGCGCGAGCTCATGAACGAAGGCGACAATCCGCCCATAGGCATCGTGCTCTGCGCGGACAAAAGCGATTCGATTGTCGAGTACACGCTGCCCGAAGACAACGACCAAGTGTTTGCCGCCAAATACCTGCCGTATCTTCCAAGCAAGGAAGAGCTGGCGCGCGAACTAAGCGCCGAGTACCGCGCCATCAACGAAGCGACTAATGGCGAAACGCAAGGGTAGCAGCACGTTGCGACCGAAGCCACCGCAGCCGTCGCAGGCGCACTCGCGGTTGCGACGCACGCTACGAAACAATACCGGTCATGGACGCCGGCAACGACATTCTA
>CABSMK010000271.1 GCA_902478825.1 uncultured Collinsella sp. | reverse complement strand
CGGCCACGCCGTGGGCTCGCGCCGCTTCGACCGCGCCGAGACCGCCATCGGCAACACCATCACGCTCTTTATGGGTGTCTCGGTGGTGCTGGCCGCTGTCCTGCTCGCACTGTGCCCGCAGATCGTGGCGCTTATTGGCACGCCGGCCGAGGCAGTCGAAGGCACCTCCGCCTACCTGCGTATCTGCTTTATGGGCATTCCCTTTATCGCCGCGTACAACATTCTCTCGGCCATTTTTCGCGGTCTGGGCGATTCGCGCTCGCCTATGTACGTGATCGGCGTGGCATGCATCATCAACATCGCGCTCGACTTTCTGTTTATCGGCCATATGGGACTCGGCCCCGTGGGTGCGGCGCTCGGCACGGTGACCGCCCAGACGGCCAGTGTTGCCCTCGCGCTCGTGTGGCTCAAGAGCCGCCGCACGAACATCCACGTTAAGCGCAGCGACCTGCGCCCCCAGCCCGAGGTGCTCGGCAGCATTCTTAAGATCGGCGTGCCCGTGGCCGTGCAGGACGGCTGCATCCAGGTGGCGTTTATGTTCATCACCGTCATTGCCAACCACCGAGGGCTCGTCGACGCCGCCGCCGTGGGCCTGGTCGAGAAGATGATTAGCTTTTGTTCATTGTGCCGAGCTCCATGGGCGCCACCGTCAGCGCGCTCACGGCACAAAATGCCGGCGCGGGCAAGGGCGACCGTGCGCGTCAGGTGCTCAAGGACGCCATGACCATCTCGGTGGTGTACGGCTGTCTGATTACGATGCTGATGTGGCTAGTGGCGCCGGCGTTTATCGGCTTTTTTGCCAAGGACGCCGCGGTAGTCGCGGCCTGCACCGGCTATATGCGCAGCTATATTTTCGACGCGATTTTTGCCGGCATCCACATTTGCTTTAGCGGCTTTTTCGCTGCGTATGGCAAGAGCTACATCGGCTTTGCGCACAACGTGCTGGCCGTGGCGCTCATTCGCGTACCGGGTGCTTGGCTGCTGTCGAACGCCTATTCCGATACGTTGTTTCCCATGGGCATCGCTTCGCCGTGCGGATCGATTTTGTCGGCGGTCATTTGCGTTGTCGCGTTTACCGTGCTCAACCGGCGCGGGGCTTTTGACAAGCTGGTGGCGTAGAGGATCGTTTGCGTCGTACGACCTCGGCGCCCCTTCCCCGTCCATTGAAAGGAGCGGCGCCATGACCGACTCGCCAACTGAACATACCGAGGGTCTGCTCCGCATTGGCGAGGTGGCGCGCTTGTTTAACCTAAGCGTGGGCACGTTGCGCCATTACGAGCAGATGGGCTTGCTGGACCCGGCACACATCGATCCGGCGAGTGGGTACCGCTACTACGGATCGCGGCAGCTCTCCACTCTCAACACCATCAGCCACCTGCGTGTTCTCGACTTGCCGCTCGCGCTAATCCGTGAGTTTGTGACCACGCGCGACGTGAACCTTATGCAGCGGCAGCTGGCTCAGCAGCAGGAGCTCATCGAGCGCAAGCGCCGCGAGCTGGAGCGCGTGTCGCGCAAGATCGACAACCGGCTTGCCCTGCTTCACAATGCCCTGAACACCGAGCTCGATACCATTTGCGCAATCGATGCGCCCGAGTTTCGCTGCGCCGTATTGCGCGAACGCGTCAAGCCTACCGACGCCTATGCGCTGGAGTGGCAGATTCGTCAGCTGCAGAAGGGCCAGCACGAGACCTTTGTCTTTCTGGGCAACTTGGGCGTTGGGATTAGCGCCGAGCGCCTCGCCGCCGGCGACTTTGATGG
>CABSMK010000270.1 GCA_902478825.1 uncultured Collinsella sp. | reverse complement strand
AGCCCAGGGTCCCGATGGCGGCCTGGCCGTTGCGCGCGCGAGCTACGTCGCCGGCTGCTCCTCTACGTCCAATGTGCTCGCCGGCCGCCGCTACGGTATTCCCGTCTTTGGCACGCATGCGCACAGCTGGGTGATGAGCTTCGATTCCGAGCTCGAGGCCTTCCGCGCCTTTGCCAAGTCGAGCCCCAAGAACTGCACGCTGCTCATCGACACCTACGATGTGCGCGAGGGCTGCGAGCATGCCATTACGGTTGCCAAGGAGATGGAGGCGGCGGGCGAGCGTCTGTCGGCTATTCGCATTGACTCGGGCGACCTCGCCAAGCTCTCCAAGTATGTCCGCGGTCGTTTCGATGCCGAGGGCCTGCCCTATGTGGGGATCTCGGTTTCTAACGATCTGGATGAGTACACGATTCAGTCGCTGCTCGACCAGGGCGCGCCCATCGATAGCTTTGGCGTGGGCACCAAGCTTGCGACCTGCTACGACCAGCCGGCGCTGGGCGGCGTGTACAAGCTTTCCGCCCGCCGTGCGAGCGAGGCCGACCCGTGGACGCCGGTGGTCAAGCTCTCCGAGCAGCCCTACAAGCGCACGATCCCGGGCGTGCAGCGCGTGCGCCGTTATTACGACGGCTTTGGCGGCCCGGTCTGCGACATGATCTACGACGAGGACCATCTGGTGGGGGAGGGCGCCGCGCGCGGCAATACCCTCGTGGCCGTGAATGATGCCGCCCTGGTGACCGACGTGTCGGAGCTTGAGTATCGCGAGCTGCTGGTGCCGATCGTGCGCGATGGCAGCGCAGTGGCTCCGCGTGAGAGCATCCAGGACGCGCGCGAGCGCTGTGTTTGGGCGCTCGATCATCTGGACGCAGCTTTCAAGCGCTTCCTGTACCCGCAGACCTATGTGGTGGGCATGGAGCAGGGCCTGGCTCAGGTGCGCGACGAGCTCGTGCGCAAGAACATGGCCGCGGCCTCGGCTTTCCCCTGGGCAAAATGATCAGCATGCGACGGAAGATAACGGATCATTTTCTCGCTTGCCCGTTCGCCCGTTCGCTGAACAGTTGATTGGTTTGACGTATGACGACTTCTTATAAAACGATGGTGGTAAAGATCGGTTCGTCCACGGTGGTGGGCGCCGATGGCAAGGTCAACCGCGCCTTTATCGGCGGACTTGCCGATCAAGCCGCAGCGCTGCGCAAGCTCGGCTGGCGTCTGGTCGTGGTGAGCTCGGGCGCTATCGCCTGTGGCTATCCCGTGTTGGGCTTCGACCGCAAGCCGGTCGGCGACCTTCCGAGCCTGCAGGCCTGCGCCTCGGCTGGTCAGTGCATCATCTCGTCGGCCTACGACGAGGAGTTCCATGCGCGCGACCTGCTCACCTCGCTCGTGCTGCTTACGCGTCACGACACGGCGCGTCGCACGTCCTACCTGCACGCCCGCGACGCCCTGCTGCGTCTGGTGGAGCTGGGCGTGGTGCCGGTCGTCAACGAGAACGACACCGTTACCGTCGACGAGATCAAGTTTGGCGACAACGACACGCTGGCGGCGCTCGTGAGCTGCCTGGTTTCCGCCGACCTGTGCGTGACGCTGTCCGATATCGACGGCCTCTACACCGCCAATCCGCACGAGGATCCGACGGCCGAGTTTGTCCCGGTCGTGCATAAGATCGATGCCAAGATCATTGCCTCGGCGGGTGATTCTTCGACCTCGGTGGGTACGGGCGGCATGATCACCAAGATTCGCGCGAGCCGCATCCTGATGACGGCGGGCA
>CABSMK010000269.1 GCA_902478825.1 uncultured Collinsella sp. | reverse complement strand
GAGATCTGCGCATGTCTCGTGGGCTCGGAGATGTGTATAAGAGACAGGGATAAAGACGATGCGAACGCACGTCACGATGTTGGCGGGCGTCCAGACACTCGTCAGTTCCTTATTGCTCTCGTTAGCCACGACGCTCTCCTACTCCACAACATGACCGATAAGCTCATAGCAGAAGCTATCGGTAAACTCGACGGTCAGAATATCGCCCACGGACGCCTCGCTGGCGTCCAGATGCACCGCGCCATCGGAATCGGGCGCCTGGAACCAGGCATGGCCGATCAGCTCGGCGCCATCCTCGGTCTCTTCGATACCGTCGACGATCACCTGGGCGCGCTCGCCCACATGTGCGGCAGTGGCGGCAAAACCGAGCGACTCGGCCAGGTCCATGGCCTCCTGGGCGCGCTCGAGCTTGACCTCTTCGTCGACCTGACCCTCCATCTTAGCGGCCAGGCTGCCCTCCTCCTGCGAGTAGGCAAAGACGCTCGTGTAGTCAAAGCCGACGGTGTCCATAAAGTCGATAAGGTCGCGGAACTCGTCGTCGGTCTCGGTCGGGAAGCCGACCATGGCCGTGGAACGGATCACGATGCCGGGGATACGCTCACGCAGATCGCGGAACAGGTCCTCGAGCTCCTGGCGCGAACCAGAACGGCGCATGGCCTTGAGAATGCGCGCGTCGCAGTGCTGCACGGGGATATCGATATAGGGCAGCACCTCGGGCGTATCGCGAATCGTCTCGATGAGTTCGTCAGTCATGCCCTCGGGCTGCAGATAGAGCACGCGGACCCAGACGTTGTGCGGGCGCACGGCCTCGGCGACGGCACGCAGCAGCTGCGCCAGATTGCGCGGCGAGCCATCGGCGACGTCCTCGTCGGCAAAGTCGGTACCCCAGATGCCCGTGTCCTGGCCGATCAGCACGATCTCGCGCACACCGCCGGCAACCAGGTCGCGCACCTCGGAGATGATGCTCTCGGCATTGCGCGAATGATAGCGGCCGCGGATGTAGGGAATCATGCAGAAGCTGCAGAAGCGGTTGCAGCCATCGGAAATCTTGACGTAGGCGACAGCACCCTCGACGGTACGTTTGACCTGCGGGATATAGGCTGCAATCTCGCGCTCGACACCCAGCACGCCATCGATGACCGCCACGATGCCATCCTCCTCGTCGGCCTTCACAAAGGCAGCGACCTCGGGCAGCTCGTCAGGCAGGTCGTCGCCATAGCGCGACGGCACACAGCCGCACATAACGATGGGGCAAGAACGAACGCCGTCCTGAACCTCGTTGGCGAGCTCGAGCGTGGTCTCGATGCTCTCGGACGTTGCGGAGGCGAGGAACGAGCAAGTATTGACGATGGCGATATCGGCATCCTGCGGGTCGAATGCCTCCTGGTAGCCCGCGGCGGTCAAAAGAGAACGCATGCGGTCGGTGTCAACCTCGTTCTTAGCGCACCCGAGGGTGATGTAGAGCACGGAGCCCAACGGTGTATCCATGTTGGAGAGCGGTCCTTTCGAATGATATTAGCGGTAGTTGGTGAACTGTAGCGGCTGGCCGTAGTCCTGGTCGCGCAGGAACTGGATTACGGTCTGCAACGCATCCTTCGAAGCAGAGGAAACACGCAGCTTGTCGGCCTCGATGGTCACCTTGACCTTGAGCTTTTGGTCCTTGATGTCCTTGTTGATCTTCTTGGCGGTCGCCTGGTCGATACCCTCGACAATATCTGTCTCTTATACACATCTCCGAGCCCACGAGACATGCGCAGATCTC
>CABSMK010000268.1 GCA_902478825.1 uncultured Collinsella sp. | reverse complement strand
ATCTACACCTCTCTATTCGTCGGCAGCGTCAGATGTGTATAAGAGACAGTATGAGTACTGTCACCTTTTTGGTAACAGCCAAAACCGCCTCAAACGACCTCCTTGCGGCCTCTATACGCCTTCAAATTAATCAAAACGCCCGTTAGCGGGCTTCTGCGTGCCAACGTTAATGAACATATTTTTCACTTTGTCTATTATCTTGCTAGACTGATATGTTACTAGGTTAGCAACCGTACTCATATTTGGCATTTTTTGCCCACAGGGTGTTTCCTGGGGAACCGACAACAGCCTTAGGGTCGCGCGCGGTGCCACTCCCTCCCGACATCCGCCGACGTTTACCCAGATAAAACCTGCCAAAATAAACCTGTCCCTTTTTGGCAGGTTTCGGGGTAACAAGGGCTTGCACTTTAGCGTGCGACAGCGGATAATGCCGAACACTCAACAGTACGCTTATTGCTCTTTCTATAGATTGAGGAGGCCCCTATGGCCATGGAATTCAAACGCAAGTTGCCGATCCCCATGGAGATCCGCGAGGAAATGCCGCTTTCTGCCGAGCTTACCGCCAAAAAGCAGGCATTTGACGCCGAGGTCGCCAAAGTCTTTACCGGCGAGGACGCACGCAAGGTGCTCATCATCGGCCCGTGCTCTGCCGACCGCGAGGATTCGGTGCTTGAGTACATGAACCGACTGGCCAAGACCGCCGAGGAGGTCAAGGACAAGCTCATCATCATTCCGCGCGTCTACACCAATAAGCCGCGCACCAAGGGCACCGGCTACAAGGGCCTGCTGCACAACCCCAACCCCGAGGCTCCCGACGACCTGCTCGAGGGCGTCAAGGCCATCCGCCATATGCACCTGCGCGTTATTGAGGAAACGGGCTTCTTCACCGCCGACGAGATGCTCTATCCGTCCAACTACCAGTACCTCGTTGACCTGCTGAGCTATGTTGCCGTAGGTGCACGCTCGGTCGAGAACCAGGAGCATCGCCTGGTGTCGAGCGGTATTTCGGTGCCTGTGGGCATGAAGAACCCCACCGCCGGTTCCACCACCGTCATGCTCAACTCTATTTACGCCGCGCAGGCGCACCAGAGCTTCATCTTCCGCAACTGGGAGGTCGAGTGCGACGGCAATCCGCTCGCGCACGCCGTTATGCGTGGCTACATCGGTCTCGATGGGCGCACCTACCCCAACTACCACTACGAGCACCTCGAGCGCCTGGCCGAGCGCTACACCGAGCACGCCGGCTATGCCAACCCGGCAGCGGTCATCGATTGCAACCACGACAACTCGGGCAAGCGTCCGCTGGAGCAGTATCGCATTTGCAAGGAAGTGCTCGACAGCTGCCGCCGCAACGAGTCCATCTCCAAGCTGGTCAAGGGCTTTATGATCGAGTCCTACCTGGAGGACGGCAACCAGCCGGTCGACGGCGGCGTCTTTGGCAAGTCCATCACCGACCCGTGCCTGGGCTGGGAAAAGACCGACTACCTCATCCACGAGATCGCAGAGCGGATTTAGAGTTACGGCGTTTTACCAAACGCCGTAACCGGCCGACGCTGCGCTGGTCGCATTTGGACAATCTGACGTTCAACTTCAAGGGCGCGACCAGGAGGTCAGCGCCCTTTCGTTTCACGTCATCTTGTCTCAAATGCGACCCGCTCGCTGTCCGTCCTCTACCTGCGGCGTTGTCTTACTCCGGATGCGGCAGTTAGGGACGCTCCTTTTAATATGAGCAGGACATTGTCAAGAGGCAAAATCGGGCCTGGCCCCAACGAT
>CABSMK010000267.1 GCA_902478825.1 uncultured Collinsella sp. | reverse complement strand
GGCAGCGTCAGATGTGTATAAGAGACAGGGCCGCCTTCGTGGGCAAGACCGTCAAGCTTCCCATCGTCGACCGTGAGATCCCCATCTTTGAGGATTGGCATGTCGACGCCAACTTTGGCTCCGGCTTCGTCAAGGTTACCCCGGCCCACGACCCCAACGACTACGCCATGGGTCAGGCCCACGACCTGCCGCAGATCAACATCTTCGACGAGCATGCGGTGGTCGTCGAGGGTTACGGCGAGTTTACCGGCATGAACCGCGACGAGTGCCGCGAGGCCGTCATCAAGTGGTTTGAGGAGCACGACCTGCTCGACCACGTCGAGGACCTCGATCACTCCGTCATGCACTGCTACCGTTGCGACGCCGCGCTTGAGCCGTGGCTGTCCGAGCAGTGGTTCGTCGCCGTCGACAAGCTCAAGGGGCCGGCGCTCGACGCCGTCAACTCCGGCAAGGTCACTTTCCATCCCGCGCGCTGGACGCAGACCTACACCACCTGGATGGAGAACCTTAAGGACTGGTGCATCAGTCGCCAGCTGTGGTGGGGCCACCGCATCCCCGTGTTCTACTGCGAGGACTGCGGCTGGGAGGACGCCCTTACCGAGGACACCGACGTGTGCCCCAAGTGCGGCGGCCATCACGTGCATCAGGACGAGAACGTGCTGGACACCTGGTTTAGCTCGCAGCTGTGGACCTTCGCCACGCAGGGTTGGCCGCAAAAGCCCGAGCTGCTCGAGGGCCATCACCCCACGACGGCGCTGGTCACCGCGCGCGACATCATCGCGCTGTGGGTCGCCCGTATGGTCATGAGCTCGCTGTACTTCCTGGACGAGGTGCCGTTTAAGGACGTCGTCATCTACCCGACGATCCTGGCCAAGGACGGCAGCCGCATGTCCAAGTCCAAGGGCAACGGCGTTGACCCCATGGACCTCATCGGAATGTACGGCGCCGACGCCATGCGCTTCAACCTGCTCACGCTGTGCACCAACAACCAGGACGTCAAGTTCGACGCGAACATCGACAAGAAGACCAAGAAGCTCATCGACAGCCCGCGTACCGACCAGGCCAAGAGCTTTGTGACCAAGATCTGGAACGCCAGCCGCTTCCTGCTCATGAACATGGAGGGCTACACGCCCGGCGAGCCTGTCGTGGAGACGCCGGCCGACGCCTGGATGTTCAGCCGCCTGGCCAAGGCCGTGAAGATGGTCACCGAGGGCATCGAGAACTACACCTTTGGCGACATGGCCCGCGGCGTGCAGCAGTTCTTCTGGAACGAGGTCTGCGACTGGTACGTCGAGGTCACCAAGGCCCGCCTGAAGGGCGAGGGCCGTCTGCAGGCCCAGCGCAACCTGATCTTTGTGCTCGATACCTCCATTCGCCTGATGCACCCGCTCATGCCGTTTGTCACCGAGGAGATCTGGGACAACATGCCGGCGAGCGTGCTCGACCTGGACGCCGAGGGCAATGTGGACCGCGCCGAGGCGCTCATGATCGCCAAGTGGCCTGAGCCCGCCGACTACGCCAAGTACGTCGACGAGCCCGCCGAGCGCGCGTTTGAGCTGTGCCGCACCGTCGTTTCCGCCGCCCGCGCCACGCGTTCGCGCTATCGTTTAAGCCCCAAGGCCGAGCTCGACGTGGTCGTGCGCGCTGGTGCCGAGGACATCGAGAAGCTCGAGAGCCTGCGTTCGACCATTGAGCCGCTGGCCAACACCGCTTCGCTGGTCATGGGTACCGACGTTGAGAAGCCTGTCTCTTATACACATCTGACGCTGCCGAC
>CABSMK010000266.1 GCA_902478825.1 uncultured Collinsella sp. | reverse complement strand
TGCCGCCGCTTGCTCTGGATCATCTTGAGCTTCGTCTTCAAACTTACCCAGCCCATGCAGCTCTGCCAGCGTCCATGAGCCGTCTGGCATCTGCCAGCCATAATCTGCTAGATAATAACCAGCGTTTCCCGGTCGCGTTATCTCAACTTGAAGCTCAGGCGCGGCAACCCCAGCGAGAATCATCGCTGCTCTCGCCTCGGACTCGCCACCATTGTCTGACCTGCCGTCCATATGCTCAAAAACGTCAAAAGCACGCGCGATGCCATGCAACCCTCGGCAATTTGCCTGCGCATATGCTCGCAGCTCTTCACGTTCGACATCGTACTCACGGGCCAAGCCATCGACATAGCCCAGCGCATAGCGAAAGGCGCTCGTTCGGGCGATATCAACAACCGTTCGATACGGATCCGTCAGCGTAAACAGACCGAGCCGCCACACTTCGCCCGCCCGCCAGCGCTTGTATTCAACGAACTCATACGTATCGCGCCTTGTAGACCGAGGCAGCAGCACTTGCACTTTATCCAGAAGCGTATAAGCCGAGCCGATGCCATAGAGCAGCGCTGCCGTCGATCCGCAAAACACAGCATCCGGTTCAACGACCGCAATAGCGGATGCCAGCTGAAAGATGCGATCTTCAACCCCAAGATTATTCCAATAGACCGGATCCGCATACACGTGGTTGTAAAGACGAAGCATGAGCTCTTCCTGCATAAGCTCGCGCGCACGGCGTTCTTCCCAAGGATCAATTGTTATAAGCAGCTGTCCATCTTGATGAATTCCAAGGGCCGAGAATAGCATCCTTGCATATGACTGCGGAAAATGTTTGCCTTTATCGAGCATGGCCAACCCCATAACCATCACGGCGGAGAGAATACCATTACGCTATCGCATGCTTCCGTCCGCATGCCTTGCCAAAAGCTGACCAAAAGCTTGACGTCGCAGGTCAAGGCTTCAAAAAATATTTCCACTCTCGGTAGACGGTCGCTACGACCCTCCCAACGGCATCAAAATCCAACCTTACAAATAGTTGCGCTGAAATACGGACTACATGGGCCATAAAAGCCGGAAAACAGTCCATATTTCACCGCAACTTAGGTGGGGATGTGGGGTCCCGGCATGTATATGAAAATGGCTCTGGCACCAAAAGGAGCCAAAGCCGTTAAAGATATCCTATGGAGCGGGCGACGGGAATCGAACCCGCGTCATCAGCTTGGAAGGCTGGGGTTCTACCATTGAACTACGCCCGCAAGATATGGTCGGGACGACAGGATTTGAACCTGCGACATCCTGCTCCCAAAGCAGGCGCGCTACCAAACTGCGCCACGTCCCGAAGGTGTTGAGCAGCTAAGGTCTAAACCTTGCGTGTCCCAAAGCGAAGGAAATTATAGGGGAGACTCCCCGCCTGTGCAAGCATTGATGCCTTAGCTCCTCGAATGTGCGACAAAACGACTATGGAGCAGACCGATCACAAAGGCAACCACGGCAACCGGCGCCCACGCGGCTCCAATGTCCGCAAGCGGCAGTGCATCGAACGGCAGCCACGCGCCCGCAAAGAACGCATCGCGGACCGAGGTGATCACGCTCTGCACCGCGACCACACCGCCGACCCAGACCCACACCTGCGGATGAGCGTCGCAAAAGCCGTGCACCAGGCCCATCAGTACCAGCACGATGGCAACGGGATACAAGGCGTTGAGCATGGGCACCGAGAACATAAGAATCACGTCGAGGCCCACGTTGGAGAGCACGCACGAAAACGCCGCGAACACAAAGGCAAGGATCGCGAAGGGGCGGCGCTGTCTCTTATACACAT
>CABSMK010000265.1 GCA_902478825.1 uncultured Collinsella sp. | reverse complement strand
GCGCTGGGAAGTTACCCCATGCGGGCGGCTGCGGGATTTTAGTCGCGTTGGAACAAGCAACCCAACATATATCTGAATTTGGATGTGAGGGGCGTTTTGCTGTTGGGGGCGTTGAGATGAGGACGATACTTTGGGAAGGGATGACGCCTTGGGAGGAGGCGTCTATCTGAAGAGGGGCTTTATGGCTGATAGGTAGTCTTTGGCTACGTCCTCTTTTGGGGCTTGGAAGTTGTGCCAGGCCCACCATTGGACCATTCCTACGAAGCTTGAGGCTATGTGGTGTAGTAGGAAGCTTCGGTCCATGGTTCCGGCGGGGCCTGCGGGGTCGACGGGGACGGTTTCGGCTGCTCGTGACATGATGGTCTTGCGTAAGCAGTCGGCGAAAACGCGTGAGCCGGCGCCGGCTACGAGGGCTCGAACGCCCTGGCGGCGCTCCCAGAGGTTGTTGAGGATATGCTCGACCTGCACGAGTGGGTCGTCGAGTGGTGTGCCATCGTCGTCGAGGGCGTGGGCACAGATGTCGCTCACGAGCTCGGATAGTAGGTCGTCTTTGCTCTTAAAGAGGCCGTAGAATGTCGCGCGGCCTACGTGAGCGCGCGCGATGATGTCGCCGACGGTGATCTTGCCGTAGTCCTCTTCGCGCAGCAGCTCGGAGAACGCCGCGACGATCGCGGCGCGGCTTTTGGCCTTGCGGGCATCCATGGCTATGCGTCCGCGTCAACGAGCAGACAGCGGAGCGTCCCGGAGCAGCCCTCGTAGGGGCGCTTGCCGGCGCCGTAGCCGACGGCTTCGATGCGGTAGCGTGAGGGCAGTTGGTCGGACGTACGCAGCGCGGTGACGATGGCGGCGCCCGTGGGCGTCACGAGCTCGCCGGCGACCGGTGCAGGCGTGAGGGCGATATTGCCCGCCTGGCACAGGTTGACGACAGCGGGGACGGGAATGGGCATGAGGCCGTGGGCGCAGCGAATGGTGCCGTGGCCCTCGGAAAGCGACTCGACCACGATGTCCTCAATACCCAGGTCGTCGAGGCAGATGGCGACAGAGCAGACGTCGACAATGGAGTCGACGGCGCCCACCTCGTGAAACAGGACGGTGTCGGGCGTTTTGCCGTGAGCCTTGGCCTCGGCAGCAGCGAGTACGGAAAAAATGGCAAGGGCGCGACGCTTGGCGCCATCGCTTAGCTGTGAGCCGTCGATGATGGCGGTGACGTCCGCCAAAGAACGGTGGTGATGGTGATGGGCGTGATGGTGGTCCTCGTGGCCATGACCGTGGCCCTCATGGTCATGCTCGTGGCAGTGCTCGTGTTCGTGTTCGCCATGGTCATGATGGTGGTGCTCATGCTCATGTGTGTGCTCGGTGCCCGCTTCGTTGCCGTAGAGCCAGGCCATGTCGTGGTCATGGTTCTCGAGCTCCTCTGCCAGCTGAACGTCAAAGTCGCAGGCGTCGATGCCATGCTTGTTTACGCGTGTAACGGCAATCTCAAAGCCGCCGACCGGAAGCGTGGCGAGCTGCTCGCGCAGATGCTCCTCGCTGGCGCCCAGGTCGAGCAGGGCCGCGACGGTCATGTCGCCGCTGATGCCCGAGGTGCCGTCGATGATAAGCGTGTGCTGATGGTTGGACATGGAATGCTCCTTAACGGGCGCGGGGTGTGCCGGCGCTCAGATGATTGATAAGACTTGCCTGGTAGGCGGCGCCGAAGCCATTGTCGATGTTGACGACCGAAACGCCGCTGGCGCAGGAGTTGAGCATGGCGAGCAGCGCGGCTACGCCACCAAAGCTCGCGCCGTACCCCTGTCTCTTATACACATCTCCGAGCCCACGAGACA
>CABSMK010000264.1 GCA_902478825.1 uncultured Collinsella sp. | reverse complement strand
CCGAGACCACCTGCCTGTCGAGCATCTGGGCCACCGACGAGGACACGCACGCGTTTTTGACCATGCACGGTCGCGGCGAGGACTACCGCGAGCTCAAGCCCGCCGATGTTGCCTACTACGACGGCTGCGTCGAGGTTGACCTGTCGAGCATCAAGCCCATGATCGCGCTGCCGTTCCATCCTTCCAACGGCTTTGAGATTGACGAGCTCAACGAGAACCTCGAGGACATCCTGCATGAGGTGGAGCTTGAGGCCGCCAAGATCGGCGAGGGCAAGACGCACTTTAGTCTGCTCGACAAGATCGTCGACGGCAAGCTGCACGTGCAGCAGGGCGTTATCGCCGGCTGCTCGGGCGGCAACTACGACTCCGTGGTCCAGGCTGCCCGCGTGCTCAAGGGCGCCAACACCGGCTGCGGCGAGTTCTCGCTGTCGGTCTATCCCACGAGCCAGCCCGTGGCACTCGAGCTTACACGCCGCGGCTATATCTACGACCTTATGGAGGCTGGCGCAATCGTGCGCACGGCGTTCTGCGGCCCGTGTTTCGGTGCCGGCGACACGCCCGCTAACAACGGCCTGTCCATCCGCCACACCACGCGCAACTTCCCCAACCGTGAGGGTTCCAAGCCGGGCAATGGCCAGCTGAGCGCGGTGGCCCTGATGGACGCCCGCTCCATTGCGGCGACGGCTGCCAACGGCGGCGTCCTGACGCCGGCGACCGACCTGCCCGAGGAGACCTGGGACGAGGCCTGCGAGTACACCTTTGACGACGCACCGTACAAAAAGCGTGTGTACTGGGGCTTTGGCAAGGCGGAGCCTGCCGACGAGCTTGTCGAGGGTCCCAACATCAAGCCGTGGCCCGCGATGGAGCCTCTCGGCGACGACATCCTGCTCAAGGTGTGCTCCAAGATCATGGATCCGGTCACCACGACCGACGAGCTCATTCCCTCGGGCGAGACGAGCTCCTTCCGCTCCAACCCGCTGGGTCTGGCCGAGTTTACGCTCAGCCGCCGCGACCCTGCCTACGTGGGTCGCTCCAAGGAGGTCGACGCCGTGGAGAAGCGCCGCGTTGCCGGTGAGTCCGCGGGCGATCTGTCCGCGCTCGATGCCGAGCTTGCCGGTGTGTTTGAGGCGTTGGCCGGCGCGGGTGTCGCGGCCGATGCCAGGGCAACCGAGTACGGCTCCATGCTCTACGCCAAGAAGCCGGGCGATGGCTCTGCCCGCGAGCAGGCCGCGAGCTGCCAGCGCGTAATTGGCGGTCTGGCAAACATCGTCCACGAGTACGCCACTAAGCGCTATCGCTCCAACGTGATGAACTGGGGCATGGTGCCCTTCCAGATGGAGGCCGAGCCCAGCTTTGAGGTGGGCGACTACGTCTTTGTGCCGGGTATCCGCGCCGCGCTCGACGGCGACCTGAAGGACATCGCCGCTTACGTGGTTCGCGCCGACGGTACGGTCGAGCAGATTGAGCTCTATATTGCCGATATGACGGCAGAGGAGCGTGCCATCGTCAAGGCCGGCTGCCTGATCAACTACAACAAGTTCAAGGCCGCTGCCGGGTAACCCTGCTGTACGCCCCGGCCACACCTTTCCCTCGTGCTCACGCGCTTCGCGAGGGTCGCCCGAGGGAAAGGTGTGGCCGGGGCTACCGCGACGTTTTCGTTGGGTCTTGAGGGACGCTAATAAATAGACTTGCTTGATGCCGCCTCTGTTAATGGGGCGGCTTCTTTTTGTCGAAAACCACCACGAAGGGGCAGGTGAACTGCGCCCCGAAACTTGGTCTGAACAAATAGCGACTACGCCGCAAGGGCCCGGTTCCGGAACTCCTCCGGCGTC
>CABSMK010000263.1 GCA_902478825.1 uncultured Collinsella sp. | reverse complement strand
CATGTCTCGTGGGCTCGGAGATGTGTATAAGAGACAGTCATGGATGTGCCGATGGTCGCTATACGCAGCATATATCCCCCTCGTGCCGTTCGGTTTACAGGATGAGTGTAGCGCGAGGGGGCAGGAAATAGCGTGCGAAAACGCCGTTACAGGTCGCTCTCGTTAAAGCCGGTGTCGATATCGAGGTTGCTGCCGTCGGCCGCCGTGGTGGCAAGCTCGTCGCAGCGCTCATTGAGCTCATGGCCGGCGTGGCCCTTAACCCAGATGAACTCCACCTTGTGCTTGCTCTTTGCGGTGAGTAGGCGCTCCCACAGATCGCGGTTCTTAACGGGCTGCTTGTTGGCGGTCTTCCAGCCGCGTTTTTTCCAGCCGTCGATCCAGTGCTTGTTGAAGGCGTTAACAACGTACTGCGAATCGGAATGGACTTCGACATCGCAGGGGCGGTTGAGCGCCTCGAGCGCCACGATGACGGCCATGAGTTCCATGCGGTTGTTGGTGGTCTTAGCGTAGCCGCGCGAAAGCTCGGAGGTGAAGGTCTTGCCGGCGGGGTTGGTGTATGTGAGCACGGCACCGTAGCCACCGCGTCCCGGATTTGATCGGGCCGAGCCGTCGGTATAGATGATGACCTTCACATGGTTCCTTTCGTTGGGTACGTTTCGTGTGAGTGACCATTGTAGCGCCATGCCCGCCGGGGGCTAGCAATCTACGATTTCTACCCCGTCTTCCGACAGTTAGTTGGCATGGATGATGCGGTTGAGCTCGTCGAGGTATTGCTGCAAGAGGGGAGAGGGCTTGCGCTCGTCGTGCATGATATAGCCTACGCACATCGTTGGGGCGTCTGCTAACGGGATCGATGCCATACCCCATTGCATTTCATTGGAGAGGACGCCGGTCGACAGGGTGTAACCGTTCGACGTGATAAGTAAGTTAGTAAGTGTTCCGCGGTCCGAGATTCGTATGTTGCGGTCGCAAGGGATATAGCTAAAAGGTTCCTCGGCGTAATAGAAGGAGTTTGAGGTTCCCTGCTCAAAGCTGTAGCGCGTATAGGGCGTGAGGTCGGCAAGGGACAGCTGGGGGCGGCGTGCGAGTGGGTGGCGCTCGCTAACGAAGGCGTGGACCGTCGCGTCGAATAGGGGATGGAAGCTTGCACGGGCATCGGCGAAGGCCTTCTGCAGAACGCGGGCGTTAAAGTCATCCAGATACAGAATGCCGATATCGCTGCGAAACGCACGGACGTCATCGATGATCTGCGATGTGGTGGTCTCGCGCATGATGAACTCGAACTTGCTGTCGCGGCAGCGCTCGACCACGTTGACAAAGGCCTCGACCGAAAAGGCGTAGTGCTGGGCGGAAATGGCGAGGCGGGCTTGCGGGGTGCCGCCGTCCTCGTAGCGTGCCTCGAGCATGTCGGCCTGCTCTACGACCTGGCGCGCATAGCCCAAAAGCTCGGTGCCGTCGTTGGTGAGCGTGACGCCGCGGCTGGAGCGCGTAAAGATCTCCAGATGGAGCTCCTGTTCCAGGCTTTTGACGGCGTTTGAGATGTTGGACTGAGCGGTATAGAGGCGCTGGGCTGCGGCGTTGATTGAGCCGGACTCTGCCACGGCGATCAAAAAGCGAAGCTGTTGGAGGGTCATCGGCGCCCGTCCTTTCGATGGCTATCTAAAAAACCGATAACAGGTTAGCGCTTTTAAGTGATTGACCCGGGGAGACGATGCTCGTACTATTCAAAACACACAAAGGCGGTAGGTAATTAAGCCGACCACGAGAACGGGATGTCAAAAGGAGGACCGCATACTGTCTCTTATACACATCTCCGAGCCCACGAGACATGCGCAGATCTCGTA
>CABSMK010000262.1 GCA_902478825.1 uncultured Collinsella sp. | reverse complement strand
CGTTGACCATGCGGCGGACGGGGCCGGGCTCCTGATCGCGTTCGCGCCGGCGACGTGTGGCTTGGCTGCTATCGGGGCCGCCGGCGTTGCGCTGACTCAGCTCCTGGATGCGTGCGAGCTCTTCGGCCGTGTGGGAGGCAGGGAAGAGGCCGTTCTCGATGCGGCCGCCCTGGGCCTTCGCGGCGCCGTCTTTCAATGCAGCGGGGTTGGAGATGCCGTTGCGGCGGGCGATGGCGCGGCGAATGCTATCGAGGGGCGTGATGCTCAAAGCGGGGTCCTTTCTATTGCTGCGCTCTAGTATAGTCGCGGTGGTATCCATTCGTGTTTTTGAACAGGTTGTTCAATAATTTCGGCGGCGCCATTCAGTAGTCGGCACTTAGGGACGTTCCTTATGTGCCGGCACTTTGGGAACGTCCCTAAGTGCCGGCATCCGGGGACGCTCCTTGAATGTTGCCTGTTCAAGAGTGTCCCCAATGACTAGTCGTTTAAGAACGTCCCCAATGACTGGGCCGCTTGCCTGCGATTTTTGACCGTTGGGCGGGCTTGCCGCCCTTGCCGCAAAAACGTTTTTGCATATCGGGTACAACGGGCTTTACGTGAGTAAAGTGCGCGCCGCGTCCACGTGCCGCGTTTTTAAAGGAGGCCCCATGCCTGGTGTTACCCCTGCAGAAGTTCTGTCCAATTTTGGCATTACGCTGGTCGAAGACCCCGCTGAGAACCAGCCCCGCCTGCTGGTTGACCTGCCGGCAGCCGAGCTCGTCGAGCATGCCATCCGCCGCAACGAAGGCCGCATGGCATCCAACGGCGCGCTGGTGATCGAGACGGGGGAGCGTACCGGACGTTCGCCCAACGACCGCTTTATCGTTGACACCCCCGATGTCCACGACAAGATTGCCTGGGGCGCCGTCAACCGCCCGCTGTCCGTCGAAAGCTACGAGGTCATCAAAGCCGGCATCGTCGACTATCTCAACGAGCGCGATGTGTTCGTCACCCGCGGCATGGCCGGCGCCGACCGCAACCATACGCGCCGCCTGCTCGTCGCCTGCGAGCGTGCCAGCCAGGCGCTCTTCATTAAGCAGATGCTCGCCCGCCCGCTCGCCCGCGAAATCGCGCGCACCGGCGAGCCGGACTTCTGCGTGCTCGCCGCGCCGGGCTACCAATGCGACCCTGCCATCAAGGGCCTCAACTCCAGCGCCGCCGTGGTCATCAACTTCCAGGAGCGCGTGATTTTGGTCGCGGGTACCGGCTACTCCGGCGAGATCAAAAAGTCCATCTTCAGCGTTATGAATTACCTGCTGCCCGTCGAGGACGACGTGCTGCCCATGCACTGCTCGGCCAGCATGGATCCCGTCACGCACGAGACCGCCGTGTTCTTTGGCCTGTCCGGCACCGGCAAGACCACGCTTTCGGCCAATCCCATGCGCCTGCTGATCGGCGACGACGAGCACGGTTGGTCCGACATGGGTATCTTCAACATTGAGGGTGGCTGCTACGCAAAATGCGAGGGCCTGGACGCCTTCCACGAGCCCGAGATCTTCAACGCCGTCCGTTTTGGCGCCATTTGCGAAAACGTGGTGCTCGACGAGAACCGCAAGCCCAACTATGACGACATCTCGATCACGCACAACACGCGCGTGGCCTATCCCGTGGAGCACATTCCTAACGCGTGGACTAAGGGCATGGGCACCACTCCGAGTGTCGTGCTGTTCCTGACTTGCGACGCTTTTGGCGTGCTGCCGCCCATCTCACGCCTGACGGCCGATGCCGCCATGTACCACTTTGTGACGGGCTTTACGGCCTGTCTCTTATACACATCTCCGAGCCCACGAGACATGCGCAGATCTCG
>CABSMK010000261.1 GCA_902478825.1 uncultured Collinsella sp. | reverse complement strand
ATCCAAATCCCAGACCAGGCGGAAATCTGACAGGAAGGGATAGAGGATGGCGGCACGATTGATAAGCTCGCTGTTAAGCGCACAGGTCGCAATGCCCAAACCACCACCCTGCGACGCGCCGTTCACAAACACACGGGAAAGATCGATGCCCTCGAGCTCGCGAACAATACGGCACAGGATGCGAATATCTTGGTGCAAGCGGACATAGTAGAGGTTGGCCGGGTCGCCGTCGATGCCGGCGACGATATGCCCGGCAACCGTTGTGCCCTCAAATCCGCCAATGTCCTCGGAGGGACCTCCTTGGCCGGGGCAGTCGAGGGCGATGAGTGCCATGCCCATGCCCGCAAACGACGCCTGCTCAAACCAGCTGCGGCTTGCACCCGGATACCCATGGAACTGAAGCACCAATGGCACGGGCTCGTCCGAGACGGGTTTAAGGTACTTGGCATGCAGGCGAGCGCCACACATGCCGGTATACCAGAGGTCGAAAAGTTGGCAGGTCGCGGCATCGGTGACCGATGCCGTGTCGATCGCATAGTCAAGCCCGACGGCGTCGGCCTCGGCCATGCGATCCTTCCAAAAGAGATCGAAATCTGATGGACGGGGCATGGCGCCTCGATATTCACCAAATTGATGTTGTAGCTCCTGAGCACTTGGCATGGCTCGTGAACCCAACCTTTCGAAATCGCAACGGAGGTGCGCCCGGCAAGGGAACCGGGCGCACGGGAGGGAAAGCGAGGCTATTCGCCGAGCTTGGGGTGCAGCAGCGACGGCGCAGCGCCGAGCAGCATCTTGGTGTAGGGGTCCTGGGGATGCTGGAAGACCTGCTTGGCCTCGCCCTGCTCGACGATCTTGCCGCCATTCATAACGATGATGTCGTCAGAGATATAGCGGACCGTCTGGATGTCATGGCTGATGAACACCATGGCCAGGCCGAGCTCCTTCTTAAGGTCGGTCAGCAGGTTCAGAATCTGCGCGCGGACCGAAACGTCCAGAGCCGAGGTGGGCTCGTCGGCGATGATGGCATCGGGGTTCAGCGACAGGGCACGGGCAATTGCGACGCGCTGTCGCTGGCCGCCCGAAAGCTGGCCGGGAAGAACCTCGGCGGCGGAGCTGGGCAGACCGGTGAGCTCCAAGAGCTCCTTGACGCGCTTCTCCTGCTCGGCCTCGGTACCCAAGTTGTGGACGCGCATGGGGTCGAGCAGCTGCTCGCGAACGACCATGCGGGGGTTGAGCGCCGTGGCCGGGTTCTGGAACACGACCGAGATGACGCGACCCATGTGGCGACGGTCCTCGGCGGTACGTTTGGTAACGTCCTTGCCCTTAAAGTAGACCTTGCCGCTCGTGGGGGCCTGCAGGCCGCACATGACGTTGGCGGTGGTGGACTTTCCGCAACCGGACTCGCCGACGATGCCGATGGTCTGTCCGGGCATGAGCTTAATCGTTACACCCTGGACGGCGTGAACCAGGTTGGGGTGCAGAATCGAGCCGGTACGGGTCCTAAAGGTGACGTGGACGTCATCAAGGAAGATGATCGGCTCGACGCCGTTGACTGCGGTCTCGCTCATCTACATCACCTCCGCGTGAGGGGTCAAACCATTTGCCTTGAGCACCTCGTCGGGGAGCTCGGAATAGAAGTGCTCGGTGCCGGGCACGCGCTTGAAGACCGGACGGGTGTCCAGGCCAATGCGCGGATGGCTCGAGCGGGGTGCGAAGCGATCGCCCTTGGGGAAATCGCGCGGGCTCGGAACGGCGCCGGGCACCTGGTGCAGGCGGCCCGAACCGCTCTCGATGGACAGGACGGAACCCAGACTGTCTCTTATACACATCTCCGAGCCCACGAGACATGCGCAGATCTCG
>CABSMK010000260.1 GCA_902478825.1 uncultured Collinsella sp. | reverse complement strand
TGTATAAGAGACAGCTCGTGGGCTGACCGTCGACCGACCCCAAGTTGCATGCGGCCTCGCACAGCGCCGGGCACACGCGACTCGTGAACTCGGGCATGGGCGAGGTGAGCGACAGACGCTCGGCAGCCTCGTCCCAGCGGCCGCGGTACACCAGCTCATTCCACTCGGGAATCAGGTTGTGCAGCGGGCAGCCGCTCGGGCGTGCCTTGCCAAAGCTCGCGCCCATCTGGCAAAACGCCACGCCGCACATCATGCAACGGCTCGCCTGGGCGCGACGTGCATCGTCATCGAGCTCCACGTACAGCGGATCAAAATCATGGCTGCGCTCCTCCACGGGACGAAGCTCGTGGGTCACGCGATCGATATCAAGAAAAGCACCGGGCTTACCCATGGCACTTACGCCTCCTTCTTGGTCGAAGCAACAGAGCTGGCGGTGGCGGGCGCAGCGCCAGCGACACCACCCGCCACATCAAAGCGAGCGACATCCGCGGCACTCGCGCGGCCGGTCACAATGTCAAACGCCAGCTCCTCGGCCTGCGCATGCGTCTTGCCCACGGCCTCGGCGGCGGCGACAATCGCCAGCACGCGCTCGTACTCGGTTGGAATGACCTTCACAAAGTGCTTGCTCATCGTCTCAAAGCTGTAGAGCAGCTTAATACCGCGCGGGCTCTGCGTCGCGTCCACGTGCTCCTGGATGAGCGCACGAATCTGCGCAAGCTCACCGGCCGTCGGGGCTTTAAGCTCAACGCTCTCGTGGTTCACACGGGCATCGAGCGTGCCGTACTGGTCAAAGACGTAAGCCACGCCGCCCGTCATGCCGGCGGCGAAGTTCTGCCCGACCTCGCCCAGGATGAGCGCCAGACCTCCCGTCATGTACTCGCAGCCATGGTTGCCGCAGCCCTCGACCACCACGGTGGCACCGGAGTTGCGTACGCCAAAGCGCTGGCCTGCCAGGCCGTTGATGAAGCCGCGGCCGCTCGTAGCGCCAAAGAACGCAACGTTACCCACGATGATGTTCTCGTCGAACTTGTAGGTCGCATGCGGGTTGGGGCGCACCGATACCTCGCCGCCCGAAAGACCCTTGCCAAAGTAGTCGTTGGCGTCGCCGCACACGTTGAGCGTAATGCCGCGCGGAAGGAACGCGCCAAAGCTCTGACCGGCCGAACCATCGCAATCGATGGTGATGGAGCCGGCGGGCAGACCCTCGGGATGCGCCTTGGTCACCGCGTTGCCCAAAATAGTGCCCACGCAGCGGTTGACGTTGGCGATGTCGGCGCGGAAGCGAATCGGGCGCAGGTGCGCACGGGCATCGGCCGTATAGGGCACAAACAACGTGGAGTCGAGCGTCTTGTCGAGCTCGCTGTCGGCAGCCATCTGCGGCAGGAAGTGACGGCCGTCGGCACCCGGGATATGGGCACCGAACTCGCAGGTCGCGCTCGCCAGCACGGGCGACAGATCGAGCAGGTTGGCCTTGCGGTTGCCCGGGACCTCAATCTGGCGCAAGCACTCGGGATGGCCGACCATCTCGTCGACGGTGCGGAAGCCCAGGCTCGCCATGACCTCACGCAGCTGCTCGGCAACAAAGAGCATAAAGTGCTCAACGTGCTCGGGCTTGCCGCGGAAGCCGCGACGCAAGCGACAGTTTTGCGTGGCAATGCCGGCCGGGCAGGTATCCTGCTGGCAGTCGCGCTGCATAAGGCAGCCCATGGAGATGAGCGGCATGGTCGCAAAGCCAAACTCCTCGGCACCCAGCAGGCAGGCGACGGCGACATCGGTACCGTCCATGAGCTTGCCGTCGGCCTCGAGCACCACGCGAGAGCGCAGGCCGTTTTGCAGCAGCGTCTGCTGGGCCTGTCTCTTATACACATCT
>CABSMK010000259.1 GCA_902478825.1 uncultured Collinsella sp. | reverse complement strand
TGTCTCGTGGGCTCGGAGATGTGTATAAGAGACAGATAGAAGCTCAGGGGCACGCGAAGCAGCGAGGACGCATCGCCGGGCACGGCGATGTTCACAAACTGACCGGGCTTGAGCGCACTTGCAAGCTTGGGGGCCGAGATGACGAGCGAGAAGATGCCATCGGCGATCTCCTGGTTCGAGACGACCTCGAAGTCGTGCATGCGTGCAGTGGAAGGTGTGGGCATAGACGCTCCAATCCCCCATGCGGTTGCATGGTCCAAACGAACAGAAAGCGCGGCACCGCAAGGGCGCCGCGCACAAAAGCGACAAGGCTATGCTAGCAGATGCAGCCGTCGGCAAGCGTCTGTTTACCGCCGACAAACACATCGGTGGCACGACCGGTGAGCGTGCGGCCGGCAAAACCGGAGTTCTCAGCACGCGACTCGTATCCGTCCTCGCCGACCGTCCAGGTTGCGGCGAGATCGAACACGGTCAGGTCGGCAACGGAGCCCGCCTTGACCTGAACCTGGTCGAGGCCCAGGATCTCACGCGGTTTGATGGCCATGAGCTCGACCATGCGGCCCATGCTCATCTTGCCCGTGTTGACCAGCTCGGTGAGTACGAGCGACAGCGAGGTCTCGAGGCCGATCATGCCAAAGGGCGCAAGCTCGAACTCGCGGGCCTTCTCCCACGGGGTGTGGGGAGCGTGATCGGTGACGATAGCGTCGACGGTGCCGTCGATGACGCCCTGACGGATGGCCTCGGCATCCTCCTCGGTACGCAGCGGCGGGTTGACCTTGAGCGAGGTGTTGTAGGTCTCGTCCAGGTCGTTCTCGGTCAGGAACATGTGGTGCGGGGTGGCCTCGCAGGTAACCTGAACGCCAGCGGCCTTACCGGCACGCACGATCTCCAGGCCATGGGCGGTGGAGATGTGCTGGATGTGCAGCTTGGCACCGGTCAGCTTGGCGATCTCGATGTCGCGGGCGATCTGGAGCTCCTCGCCGGCAGCCGGCCAGCCCTCGAGGGCCAGACGGGTCGAGACCTTGCCCTCGTTGATCTGGCCGTGGCCGACCAGGTCCTCGTCCTGGCAGTGGCTCATAAAAACCTTGCCGAACATCTTGCCGTAGTCCATGCAGCGACGGAGCATGCCCGCGCCCTGCACGCCGCGACCGTCGTCGGTGAAGGCGACGGCGCCGTGGGCAACCATATCGCCCATCTCGGACATGGCCTCGCCCTTAAGACCGCGGGTCATGGCGCCCGACGGATAGACGCGGCAGTGGCCGACCTCGGCAGCGCGGGACTTGACGAACTCCACGACAGTGCCGTTATCGGTTACGGGATCGGTGTTGGGCATGGCGCACACGCCGGTAAAGCCGCCCTTGGCAGCTGCGCGGGTGCCGCTCTCGATGTCCTCTTTGACCTCGTAGCCGGGCTCGCGAAGGTGAACGTGCATATCCACCAGGCCGGGGACGAGGTACTTGCCGGAAAGGTCGCGGACCTCGGCTCCCTCGACGGCGAGATTCTCGCCGACCTCGGCGATCTTGTCGCCATCAATCAGGACGTCAACGACACCGTCAAGCTCGACGGACGGGTCGACGACGTGGGCATTCTTAAGAAGCAAGGCCATTATCGGCACCTCCAAGCAGCAGATACAGGATAGCCATACGCACGCAGATACCGGCGTAGACCTGCTCCAGGATGACGGAGCGTTGCGGGTGGTCGGCCATATAGGAGTCGAACTCGACACCGCGGTTGATGGGGCCCGGGTGGCAGATGATCGCGTCGGGCTTCATGAGCTTCTCGCGGTCCTTGGTCAGGCCGAAGAGCTTGTGGTACTCGCGAATGGTCGGGAACGGGGCACCCTCGAGGCGCTCCTGCTGCACGCGCAGCATGTAGACTGTCTCTTATACACATCTCC
>CABSMK010000258.1 GCA_902478825.1 uncultured Collinsella sp. | reverse complement strand
TGTATAAGAGACAGCCGTTACGGTCGAGGGCGGCACCCAGCGTGCGACCGTCGGTAAAGGCGATGGCCGCCGGGCCATCCCACGGCTCCATGAGCATGGACTGGTAGGCGTCGTAGGCGCGGCGTTCCTCGCTCAGATTGTCGTTGTGGTCCCACGGCTCGGGCAGTAGCATGGACGCGGCACGTGTAAGCGGGCGACCGTTCATGACCAAAAACTCGAGCACGTTGTCCAGAATCGCGGAATCGGAGCCCTCACGGTTGATGATGGGCATCACGCGCTCAAGATCATGCTGCAACACGGGGCTGTACAGGTTGGGCTCGCGGGCACGAATCCAGTTGACGTTGCCCTTGAGGGTGTTGATCTCGCCGTTGTGGATGATAAAGCGGTTGGGGTGCGCACGCTCCCAACTGGGCGTGGTGTTGGTGGAGTAGCGCGAGTGTACGAGCGCCACGGCCGTCTTGACGGCGGCGTCGTTGAGGTCGATGAAGAAGCGGCGCATCTGTGTGGCGACCAGCATGCCCTTGTACACGATGGTGCGCGAGCTCATGGAGCACACATAGAAGATCTTGTTGCGCAGGGCAAACTCGGCGTCAGCCTTCTTCTCGATGGTGCGGCGACACACGTACAGGCGGCGCTCGAAGGCGTCGCCGGTGGGCGTGTCGTCCGGACGGCCCAGGAAAGCCTGCAAGATGGTGGGCATGCAGGCGCGGGCCGTCTCGCCCAGGTCGTGCGGGTCGACCGGCACCTCGCGCCAAAAGAGCAGCGGCACGCCGGCCTCGGCGCAGCCCTCCTCAAACACGCGACGGGCATCCTCTACGCCCTTGTCGTCCTGCGGGAAGAACAGCATGGCCACGCCATAGTCGCCCTCTGCCGGCAGAATCTGGCCGCACTTTTGAGCCTCTTTGCGGAAAAAGTGATGCGGAACCTGAAACAGGATGCCGGCGCCGTCGCCGGTGTTCTTCTCGAGTCCCGTACCGCCGCGGTGCTCCAAGTTGACCAGAATGGACAGCGCATCGTCCAGAATCTGGTGATGGCGCTCACCGTTGATATCGGCAAGCGCGCCGATGCCACATGCATCGTGGTCGAATTCGGGGCGATAAAGGCCCTGCTGCTGAGCGAAATCTGCCTGCATCGCGATCCTCCCCTAGGTGTTAGACAGTCAGTTGACTAGGCATACTAGGTGCATCGCCGGCCCGTTGTGTTTCCCGCCCGTTTCGAAACAATCGCGTAACGCACGCCCTACGAGTGGACACCGCCGACCTCAAGGACGGCAACAAGGGCCCAAGTTCGACCTGTAAACTCACCGCTTCAAACATCTCAATCTGTAACAGGAGGAGCCGATTTTGGCGCTTAGATGTTACAGATTGAGATTTTCTGCAGGACAGTTTTGGTTTATCTCAATCTGTAACACGAAGGGCCGGTTTTTGCAGCTAACTGTTACAGATCGAGATATTCCATAGGACCATTTCTTCCTGTCTTGATCTGTAACACCTAGACCCAATTTCCATCCTTAGTTGTTACAGATCAAGACATTTCGGTAATCCCCTTTCACCATCCTATTCAAATACAACAATTTTGTTAGTCTTGGTTAACTTTTTAGCATAAAACGGGTATCCTTTGCGGCGTCAAACAAACGGCACGCAGGAGCTCACCATGCTCAACCATCTCAAACAACACTTTGGCTCCCGGCGCACCGGTGGTCACGGAGGCCTAGACATTGCGCGGCATGTCGGCCCCGGGCTGCTCGTGACCGTCGGCTTTATCGACCCGGGCAACTGGGCCTCCAATATGGCCGCGGGCTCGCAGTTTGGCTACGCACTGCTGTGGATCGTCACGCTGTCCACAATTATGCTCATTGTGCTGCAGCACCTGTCTCTTATACACATCTGACGCTGCCGACGAATAG
>CABSMK010000257.1 GCA_902478825.1 uncultured Collinsella sp. | reverse complement strand
GAGATCTGCGCATGTCTCGTGGGCTCGGAGATGTGTATAAGAGACAGGTGATACATGGTGTCGGTGATGCGGCGCACGGTGGCGTTCAGGCGGTCGGCCATGACGAGCATGACGGCGCGATGCGGCTCGTGCTCGGAGATCAGCTCGGCGCGGGCCGTGTACCGAGGGCTCATCTCGACCTGATGGTTCCACAGGTTAATGAGCTCGGCAGAAGGCTTGCTGTAGGTGGCCTCGAGCGTGAGATTGCGGCCGATGCGGCGGCACTTGTCCTCGAGCTTGAGCACCATGTGCGTAAAGTACTTGGCGGCGACCTCACGGCTCACCTTGGCGGTGACGTTGGGGTTACCGTCGCGGTCGGAACCGATCCAGCTGCCGGGATGGAAGAACGCCGGGCACAGCGGCGGCACGGTACCGGCCTTGTCGCCCAGCACCCAGTCGTCAAAACGACGATAGATAACGGGGATGACGTCGAACAGCGTGTTATCGAAGATGTCGATGATGGTATCGGCTTCCTCGACCGGCGTGGGCTTCTTGAGCGCGATGGGGCTCGTACGCACCAGGGCGTCGATCTCCTGCAGCATATGACGCTCGTTCTCCACCAGGTCGGAGCCGCCCAGACGCGGACGCTCCTCCAGCAGGTTGGAGATACGGCGAATCTTGCCCTCGACGGCCTTGCGACGGGCCTCAGTGGGATGCGCGGTAAAGACGGGATGGAACTCAAGCTTGCCGAGCAGCTCGTTGGCGCCCTCGACGCCCAGCTCATTCACCAGCTGGTGATAGGCGACGGTAAGCTCGTTGGCGGGATCGACCTCGGTATCGGTCGACGCACCGGCCTCGCGCTCGCGCAGCTGCGCCACACGGTAGTTCTCCTCCGACAGGTTTGCCAGATGGAAGAAGCTCGTAAAGGCGCGGACAATGACCTGCTGCTTATCGAGCGGCAGGCTGTCGATCAGATCGACGACCTCACGAAATGCCACGGCAGTGGGCTCGTCGGCGGTGGGCACGCCCTGCTCGTCGACGGCCTCGTCGGCAGCGCGGGTACCGGGGTTACCGGCATTGGCCACAATCTCGGCCGACAGGATCTTGTCGAACAGGTCCGCGATCTCAGGATCATACTCGCTAAGCACACGACGCTCCAGGCGCAGGAACAACGCCAGATTGTCGCGCAGCTCCTCGGGGATCTCGATCTCGGCGAGACGCTCCCTGGACTCGGCATTCGAGCCGATTCGGTTAACGAGGCGGTTGACCACGGCAGCGACGCGCGCCGCGGCTTCGGGTACAGACTGGTTGCTTAGGTTCTCAGCCACGTTTCCTCCCATTCCTCCTTCTATGCACGTAACATGCGGTATTCATTATAGGCGCTTGAGAAATACTTTCGACACTGATTGCGCTTTACCACACAAAAGTATTTTCTGCATTGCAAGGGTTTTGCTCTAAATGGTCGTATTTCTCGGTGGACGGCATACACAAACGGGGGCATTCCGCATAAATGCGAAACACCCCCGTAACAATCGCTCGGCGCAAGCGGGACATGTTAGCGGGCCCGCAGCTCAAAAAGATGCACTACAGGCGCTCGCGAACCGCCTCGACGACGTTGGCCAGATCGGCAAGGACCTCTTCGTGGCTCTCCATGTCGCGCACCTTGACCTTGCCGGCGGCAAGTTCGTCGCCACCCAGGACCAAGATGAGCTTGGCGCCTACCTTATCGGCCTGCTTAAACTGGGCCTTGAGCGAACGGCCCTGATAGTCGGCCTCGGTCACGATGCCTGCGGCGCGAAGCTCCTGCGTAATGGCAAAGACGTTCTGGCGCAGCTCCTTGCCGGCGTTGGCGACGTAGACGCACGGGGCCTCATCGGCACCCAAATCGCTGCCAAAGGCCTGCAGGGCCAGCAGGGCGCGCTCAAAACCGAC
>CABSMK010000256.1 GCA_902478825.1 uncultured Collinsella sp. | reverse complement strand
TCGGCAGCGTCAGATGTGTATAAGAGACAGAGTCCAGCCCTGGGACTTTCTCAATGCGGTCTCGGCCCGTGACATGCGACGCTCGCTCGAGCTCTTCAATCTAATGCCCGCCAAGAGCTACGTGTGGACGTACACATTGCTGTGCGGCCGCATTCGCGAGCTTATCGTTGCCAAGGCGCTCGATGCGCGCGGACAGGGTCGTGAGCTGGCCGCAACGCTTAAGCTCCAGTCCTGGCAGGTCAAGAATCACCTGACCTGGGCACGTCGCTTTTCGATGGCAGAGCTCGTTGCCGCGCTCGAGGGCGCGGTCGATGTGGAGCTCGCGCTGAAGGGTTCGGCCGATTCTCAGACCGCGCTTTTGCTCTGGATTACGTACATCTTGAGAAAATCGTGATGATACCTGCCTATTTGACAAATTCGTTCTATCCCTTTGAGGGGGAGCGTGCTATAGTAGGCGCTTGCATGACCTCACCGTGTCTCAGAGGTGTCATACATTTTTTGCAAGGAACTCGAAAGGAACTCCAGAAGTGGCAAACATCAAGTCTCAGAAGAAGCGTATCCGCACCAATGAGGCAGCTCGCATGCGTAACAAGGCTGTCAAGTCCGAGCTCAAGACGCTGACCAAGCACGTCCAGTCCGCCGTTGCCGAGGGCGACGCCGAGAAGGCCCAGGCTGCCCTCAAGACCGTCACCAAGCGTCTCGACATGGCTGCCGCCAAGCATGTTATCCACAAGAACCAGGCTTCCAACCGCAAGTCCGGTCTTGCCAAGCTCGTGAACAGCATCAACGCCTAAGTTGTAAATTTCACACCACACAGATTACGCGCATAAATGGAGCCTGTTTTATGGAACAGGCTCCATTTTTTGTACCGCTCGGGTAAGATAGTCCGCATGAATACTTCAATTGACATTTCCCACATCCGCAACTTCTCGATTGTTGCGCACATCGACCATGGCAAGTCCACGATCAGTGACCGCATTCTCGAGCTCACCCATACCGTCGATGAGCGCGACATGGAGTCGCAGCTGCTCGACACCATGGATATCGAGCGCGAGCGCGGCATCACGATCAAGTCCAATGCCGTTCGCGTGTCCTATGACGCCGACGATGGCGAGACGTATCAGTTCAATCTGATCGATACGCCGGGCCACGTGGACTTTACCTATGAGGTCTCGCGCTCGCTGGCAGCCTGTGAGGGCGCGGTGCTCGTTGTCGACGCCACGCAGGGCGTCGAGGCGCAGACCGTCTCCAACGCGACGCTCGCCATGAACGCCAATCTGGACATTGTGCCGGCCATCAACAAGATCGACCTGCCCTCGGCTCATCCCGACGAGGTTAAGACCGAGATCGAGGATGACCTGGCGATCCCTGCCGATGATGCCGTGTGCGTCTCGGGCAAGACCGGCGAGGGCATCCACGATCTGCTGGAGTCCATTGTCTTTTTGATCTCTCCGCCCAAGGGCGATGCGAACGCGCCGCTCAAGGCACTCATTCTGGATTCGTACTTCGACGAGTATCGTGGCGTCGTCGCCACGGTGCGCATCTTTGACGGCTCCATCAAAAAGGGCGATACCCTGCGCATGATGCAGGCAAAGGGCGACTTTTTGGTCGATGGCGTGGGCGTCAAGCGTCCCGCCGAGACCCCGGTCGACGCGCTCACGGTCGGCGAGGTCGGATACGTGGTCACGGGCCTGAAGGACCCCGAGGCCGTTCGCGTGGGCGATACCCTCACGTGGGCGTCGAATCCCTGCCCCGAGCCGCTTCCCGGCTACCGCGAGGCCAAGCCCATGGTCTATACGGGCCTGTTCCCGATCGATAACAAGGACTACGAGAACCTGCGTGACGCGCTCGATAAGCTGCACGTCAACGACCCGTCGTTGGTGTGGGAGCTGTCTCTTATACACATCTCCGAG
>CABSMK010000255.1 GCA_902478825.1 uncultured Collinsella sp. | reverse complement strand
GTATAGGATTCCGCGCATCCGCTGCGCGGATCCGCACCGGCTTCGCCCGCCTGTCGGCGGACTCGCCCGCTCGCTAAAAACGCTCCGCGTTTTCTTGACGCTCGCGCCTCGAACGAGGTTCGAATCTCCGCAATGCCCCCGTAAAGGAAAAGCCCCCGTTTCCGGAGGCTTAAAGCTCAATTGGTGCGGCGTATAGGATTCGAACCTATGACGTTCTGATTCGTAGTCAGACCCTCTATCCAGCTGAGGTAACGCCGCAACGCACGGATTATTATGCACGTGACCCCTCGATGGGTCAAGCGACAATTTGGAAAAATTTTACGAAGTGATGATTAAGACGCTCGCGCCTCGACTGAGATTCGAATCCATGCGGTGTTGCCATAAAAGAAAAGCCCCCGTTGCCGGAGGCTTTAAGTTCTATTGGTGCGGCGTATAGGATTCGAACCTATGACGTTCTGATTCGTAGTCAGACCCTCTATCCAGCTGAGGTAACGCCGCAGCGCAAGACATATAAAACCACTTTAGCTTATTGGAGTCAAGCACAATCTCAAACTTTTTTGTGGAACGCAGTTTTGTCATGCTGCTCCGCATATACCGCCGTTCCCCGTACGATCGATTGGCTTTTCGATCACGTCAAACTTGGCATCAAGTTCCCTCAAGAGCGATCTCACCCGCTGGGCACAATCACAATCGGCAAACGAGATGCTCAGCATGCGCGCGACCTGGTTGGAAGTCCCAACTCCATAGAAGTGCTCCAGCGCCACAAGCCCCTCGTGCGTCACAAAGGTCTCGACCACATGCGGCGACTCCTCAAAGCACCATTGGGTCAACGGACCCTCACTCGTCTGCCGAACCACCAGGCCGCCCATGCCAGACGGCTCACACGTTACAAGCAGGTACTCCCCGCCCTCGTCGCTCTCAAACAAAATCACCCGATCATCAAACAGCTCCATCGCGTCCCCTTTCTCTCGCTCTTATTTAGCAAAAGCATAGCAGGTAGATGGCTGTATACAGAACAGTTGTTCGTGTGTTTTCTATTGAGCTGTCCGCACGGCATGGTATGGACCTGCGTACGAAATAGGGCGCCCCCGAAGGAGCGCCCTTGCATATCCCCTATGCAGCCAAGTTACGCGACCGGCTCAATCTTCTCGAGGCCGCCCATGTAAGGACGCAGAACCTCGGGAATCGTGATGGTGCCGTCGGCGTTCTGGTAGTTCTCCAGAATGGCGGCCATGGTGCGGCCGGCCGGCAGGCCGGAACCGTTGAGAGTGTGCAGGTAGCGCGAACCCTTGAAGTTCTCGGGGTCGCGATACTTGATGTTGGCGCGGCGAGCCTGGAAGTCACCGCAGTTGGAGCAGGAGCTGATCTCCTTGTAGGCGTTGTAGCTCGGCAGCCAGACCTCGATGTCGTAGGTCTGACGGGCAGAGAAGCCCAAGTCGCCGGTGCACAGGCTAATCACGCGATACGGAAGGCCCAGCTGCTGCAGCAGGTACTCGGCCTCGGCGGTCATGCTCTCGAGCTCCTCGTCGGACTCCTCCGGCTTAGCGAACTTGACCATCTCGACCTTGTCGAACTCGTGCTGGCGGATGATGCCGCGGGTGTCGCGACCGGCGGAACCGGCCTCCTCGCGGAAGCAGGGGGTGAAGGCGGTGTAGCGGCGCGGCAGGGTGTCGGCGTCGAGGACCTCGCCGGCGTGCAGGTTGGTGAGCACGACCTCGGCGGTGGGGATCAGGAAGTTGTCGCCCGAGACGTGATAGGCGTCATCCTCGAACTTGGGCAGCTGGCCCGTACCGAACATGGTCTGACGCTTGACGACGATGGGCGGCCACCACTCCTTAAAACCACGGCTGGTGTGCGTATCGAGGAAGAAGTTGATGAGGGCACGCTCCAGGCGCTGTCTCTTATACACATCTCCGAGCCCACGAGACATGCGCAGATCT
>CABSMK010000254.1 GCA_902478825.1 uncultured Collinsella sp. | reverse complement strand
GTGTTCGAGCGCTCTCCGACATTCTGAACAAGCTTTACGCCCGCCGCAGCGACCACAACGCCGCCCACCAGCGGCACTACGAATACCGCCCTCCAGCCAAACAACGTGCACATAAGACCGCTGATCACGGGTCCAAACGCCGGCCCTAGCGTAATGCAGGCACCGCCCAGACTCAGATACAGACCAAGCTTCTCGCGCGGGGCGCAAGACAGCACCACGTTCATCATGAGCGGAAACAAGATGCCCGATCCCGCAGCCTGCAAAATACGGCTTGGCAGCAAAACGCTAAACGACGGAGCGATCAGACACAGGACTTCGCCGGCGACCATACATCCGCATGCGAAAAACAACAGCTTGCGCGTCGAGAAACGGCCGGACAGGAAGGCCATGATGGCCGTAAAGATCGACGTCACAATCATGTAGCCCGAGACGAGCCACTGCGCCGTGGTGGCACTCACCGAAAAGGCCGCCATAATGTCGTGCAACGCCACGTTAATGATGTTCTCGTTAAACGCGGCAACAAAGGCCGCAATATACATAACGACGAGAATCGCCGCAGTGGCCGATGGCGTTGCTTGAACTTGTTGCTGAGATTTGCTCCCCATGCATTTCCTTCCTCTTGGAACGACAGTCGCATCGCCCCAGAGGAACAGTCCAGGGCGAAAAATGAGCCCTAGACTTACGCCAGACGCCGTACACGACGAATCTGGCAACATGGTCCAACGTTGAAAGATTGTAACGCGGACGCGCAGCTTTCCTTCCGCGCTATTATTAAAAGTCCACGAAAGCATAAGACATGAGGAGCCCGCCATGATTAAGCCCATCATGAAATCCGAGTTCTTTTTGCGCCTGCCTTCCGAAGACGCGGGACCCGACGATGCCGTGACCGGGCAGGATCTCCTGGATACACTCCACGAGCATGAGCACGAGTGCGTGGGGCTCGCCGCCAACATGATCGGTGTGCGCAAGCGCATCATCTGCGTAAAGGACGGCAACAGGACACTCCTGATGTACAACCCTCAAATTCTTGAGCAGGTCAATGCCTATCAGACGAGCGAAGGATGCCTCTCGCTGATCGGCGAGCGCCCCTGTACCCGCTATCGCCGCATTAAGGTTGAGTATTTGGACGAGAACTTCGTCCACCGCATCAAAAACTTCTCGGGCTACACCGCCGAGATCATCCAACACGAAATCGACCACTGCAATGGCGTCGTGGTTTAGGCCACCTGCCAAAATGAGGGTACCGGAGGCCTCCCTATGGATATCAGCCGCTTTGGCGAATTCGCCATCTTAGCGCAGTCACGCACGTTTCTTGATGCGGCGGAACTGCTTTTCATGTCGCAATCAACCCTCTCCAAGCACATCATGGCAATGGAGCACGAACTCGGCTGCAAGCTCATCGATCGAAGCCAGCGCCACGTAACACTCACCGCGCAAGGTGAAGCGCTCCTCCCCTATGCGCAAAAAATTGCGACGCTTCAGCACCGCTATCTTGCCGCCATTCAAATAGGCGCAGGTGAGCCGCTCGAGCACCTCACCGTAGGTTCTATCCCCATTATGGCCCCTTATGGGATCACGGACGCCGTCATCGATTTTCAGCAGGCGAACCCCTCATATTCTGTCGAGCTCATCGAAGGCGAGGGCGACACACTCAAGCGCATGCTCCTGCACGAGGACATTGACCTGGCCTTCATCCGTGACAGCGGCGCCATCGAGCCGGAGTTCAAAAAGATTCCCTTTACGACCGACCGGCTCGTGGCCGTCCTTCCGCTCGACCATCCACTCGCCGAATGTGACACTGTCGAGATAGACGACCTTATCGACGAGAATTTCCTCATGCTTCCCCAAGGCTCGTTCGTAAGCGAGCTCGTCCTTTCCCTTTGTCGCGAAGCTGGATCTGTCTCTTATACACATCTCCGAGCCCACGAGACATGCGCAGATCTCG
>CABSMK010000253.1 GCA_902478825.1 uncultured Collinsella sp. | reverse complement strand
GTTAATGTTAAAGTGTATAAAACTCATCACGATGGGGCAGCCCTGTTGTGGGACCTCACTGCGGGGCCCCTTTGCTTTGTATGAATCTTCTATCGCTCCGGAACGACACCGCTCCGCAGGGTCACCCTCAGCAACCTACATGACGCGGATCATGCTGCCCGCCACCACGCCCAAATAAAAACCTCCCGGAAAGTATCAACCTTTCCGGGAGGTTTTCTAATTTGATTATCGATGTCCTAAGCCTGGGGCACCTGACCAGTCGCCAGGATCTGCTCGAGTGCGTCCTCGTCCAGCACGGGCACGCCCAGCTGCTCGGCCTTGGTGAGCTTGGAGCCCGCTTTGGGGCCGGCGACCAGATAGCTCGTCTTCTTTGAAACACTGCCCGAGACCTTGGCACCAAGCACCTTGAGCGCCGCGCCTGCCTCGTCGCGCGTGCGGTTGACGAGCGTGCCGGTGAGCACGAAGGTCAGGCCTGCGAGTGGTTGTGCGTCGGCGAGCTCGCCCGCCACGCCAGCGTCGGCTGCGGCTTGCGCGTGCGCGGCGCCCAAATCGACCTCGAGCGACAGGCCCGCCTGGCGCAGGCGCTCCAGCACGGCAAGGTTCTCGGGCACGGCCAGGAACTGCTTAACGCTCGCCGCAATCTTGGGACCGATGCCCTCGCACTCGGCGATGTCCTCTTCGCTCGCCAAAATGAGCTTGTCAATCGACAGGAATCGCTCGGCGATGACCTCGCCCACACTCTTGCCCACGTGGCGGATGCCCAGGGCAAACAGCACGCGACCGAGCGGCTGGCTCTTGGACTTGTTGAGCTCGGCGATGATTTTCTCGGCCGTCTTGAGGCCCACCGGAATGGGGTCGCCCTTCTTGACGCCCTTTTTGCTGTTGGAGCTGGCATAGGTGCGGCCCGTGTCCAGGCCGGCGATGTCGTCAACCGTGAGCTGGTAGAAGTCCGCGACATCGTGGATCAGCCCGGCGGCGATCATCTTGTCGACGATCTCGTCGCCTAGGCCGTCGACGTCCATGCAGCCGCGGCTCACCCAGTGAAGCAGTCGCTCCTTGAGCTGCGCGGGGCAGTCGATGGAGACGCAGCGGTAGGCCACCTCGCCATCCTCGTGGACCACGGGGCTGCCGCACACGGGGCAGACCTCGGGCATGTGCCAGTCGACCGAATCGGCCGGGCGCTTGTCGAGTACCGGGCCCACGACCTCGGGGATTACGTCGCCTGCCTTGTGCACGATGATAGTGTCACCCTCGCGCACGTTTTTGCGACGGATCTCGTCGATGTTGTGCAGCGTGGCGCGCGCGATGGTGGAACCGGCGACCGTCACCGGGTCGAACTCGGCGACCGGCGTGAGCACACCGGTGCGGCCCACCTGGATGCGAATCTCGCGCAGGATGGTCTGCTTTTCCTCGGGCGGGAACTTAAAGGCGATGGCCCAGCGCGGCGCGCGGGCGGTAAAGCCCAGGTCGAGCTGCTGCTGGAAGCTGTCCACCTTTACGACCACGCCGTCGATGTCGTAGTCCAGGTCGCCGCGGTGCTCGAGCGCCTGGGCACAGAACTCGTGGACCTCGGCCGGCGTGGCGCAACGAGCCACGTTGGGGTTGACGCTAAAGCCAGCGCTACGCAGCCAATCGAGGAACTCGCGCTGGCTGTGGACGTGCAGCGGATCGGTATCGGCGATGGCGTAGATAAAGGTGGCGAGGTCGCGGCGCGCCGTGACCTTGGGATCCTTCTGACGCAAGGATCCGGCGGCAGCGTTGCGCGGGTTGGCGAAGGGGTCGCGACCCTCGGCATCGGCCTCGTCGTTCAGGCGCACAAAGCTGCCCTTGGGCATATAGACCTCGCCGCGCACCTCAATGGTGCGCTCGCGGTCGGCGCCCATGTGGACAAGCGCTGCCTCGGACAGATGCATGGGCACATCCTTGATCTGTCTCTTATACACATCTGACGCT
>CABSMK010000252.1 GCA_902478825.1 uncultured Collinsella sp. | reverse complement strand
GTATAAGAGACAGCTCCATGAGCGGCTCGTTTGAGGACGAGGCCGGCGAGCTCAACGTTCCGCCGACTCTGATCAGCTTCGCCGTCGCCGTGGGCAAGGCCGCCCGCGCCGTCTCGCCCGAGTTCAAGGGCCTCACGCACCGCGTCGTCCGCATCGCCCCCGCTACCTATGGCGAGGACTACCGTCCCGACGCCCAGCAGCTGCTCGCCGCGTTTGACGCCGTCGAGGCGCTCACCGCCAACGGCAACGCCCTGGCCATCTCCACGCCCGGCTACGGCTGCGGCGCCGAGAGCCTCTTTAAGATGTGCGTCGGTAACCAGATCGGTATCGAGCTTGCCGAGGATGTAGACGTGGAGAGCCTCTTCACCCCGCTCTACGGCAGCTTTATCGTCGAGCTCGCCGAGGATGCCGAGCTGCCCGAGGTCGCCGACGGCGTTGTCGTCGAGCCCCTGGGCACCACCGTCGAGGGCTATGTCATCGACACCGGCTCCGAAGTCATCGAGCTCTCCGAGCTTCAGGAGGCCTGGGAGAGCGGCATCGAGGGCGTCTTTGCCTACCGCAGCGCCGACGAGACCCCCGAGGTCGAGACCATCGACTTCCGCGCCAAGGACATCCACGTGTACGGCGGCGCCAAGATCGCCCGCCCGCGCGTGGTTATCCCCGTGTTCCCCGGCAACAACTGCGAGTACGATAGCGCCCGTGCCTTCCGCGCCGCCGGCGCCGAGGCCGACACCTTCGTGATCAACAACCTCACGCCCGAGGCCGTCGCCGAGAGCACCCACGAGCTTGCCCGCCGCATCCGTGCAAGCCAGATTGTCATGATCCCCGGCGGCTTCTCGGGCGGCGACGAGCCCGACGGCTCCGCCAAGTTCATCACGGCGTTCTTCCGCGCTCCCGAAGTCACCGAGGCAGTCCGCGACCTGCTCAAGGCCCGCGATGGCCTGATGCTGGGCATCTGCAACGGCTTCCAGGCCCTGATCAAGCTCGGCCTGGTGCCCTACGGTGACATCGTCGACGCCACGCCCGATGCGCCCACGCTGACGTTCAACACTATCGGTCGCCATCAGAGCCGTCTGGTTCGCACCCGCATCTCGTCCAACCTGTCCCCGTGGCTGTCGCAGTGCAGCCTGGACGACCCCTACACCGTCGCCATCAGCCACGGCGAGGGCCGCTTTGTCGCCAACGACGAGGTACTCGCCCAGCTTATCGCCAACGGCCAGGTCGCCACGCAGTACGTGGGCGAGGACGGCAAGCCCAGCATGGATCTTTCCGTCAACCCCAACGGCTCCGCACTCGCCATCGAGGGTATCACGAGCCCCGACGGCCGTGTCCTGGGCAAGATGGGCCATGCCGAGCGTCGCGGCGACAACCTGTACCGCAACGTGCCCGAGCATGTCCCCGGCGATAAGTTCATGCCGATCTTCGAGAGCGGCGTAGCCTACTTCGCCTAAACCTTTCCCATCGGGTACAATCCCCTCGGGTAACAACACCCGCCACCGGCACACCCGGTGGCGGGTTCTTTTTTGCTTCGCGCATACAGGAAGGACATCATGGAAAGCCGCAAGCCGTATCTCGCCACCCTGCCCGGACTTATCCTGGGCTGTCTTGTTTGCTGTGCGCTCTGGGGGTCGGCTTTCCCCTGCATCAAGATCGGCTACGCACTCTTTGGTATCCCAGCGCACGATAGCGCTTCGCAGCTGCTCTTTGCAGGTCTACGCTTTACGCTTGCCGGCGCCCTGGTTATCGTTGGGATGAGCGCGGCCCAACGCCGCCCCCTCATACCGCAAGCGCGCGACATCAAACCCATCTTTATCTTGTCGCTCTTTCAGACCATCGGTCAGTACTTCTTTTTCTATCTGGGCCTCTCGCGCGCCAGCGCCATGTCGAGCTCCATCATCGAGGCCAGCGCCAACTTCCTAGCCATCCTCTTTGCCGCCCTGGCGTTTCGCACCGAGAAGCTCAATAC
>CABSMK010000251.1 GCA_902478825.1 uncultured Collinsella sp. | reverse complement strand
CGGCACCTTTGGCGATGCCGGCAACACCGTGGTTATCGAGGAGATGCTCGTTGGTCCCGAGTGCTCGCTGCTGGCCTTTACCGACGGCAAGACCGTGCGCCCCATGGCCACCTCGCAGGACCACAAGCGCGCGCTTGAGGGCGACCTTGGTCCCAACACCGGCGGCATGGGCGTCTACAGCCCGGTGCCCATCGTGACTGACGAGGAGCACGCCACCATGGTGAAGGTCATGGAGCAGACCGTGGCCGAGCTCGCTGCCGAGGGTATCGACTACCGCGGCTGCCTGTACGGCGGCTTTATGCTCACGCCTGCCGGCCCCAAGGTGCTGGAGTTCAATGCCCGCTTTGGCGACCCCGAGACGCAGGTCGTTCTGCCGCGCCTTAAGAACGACCTGGTCGAGGTCATGCTCGCCTGCGCCAACTGCGAGCTCGATCAGATTGAACTCGACTGGCGCGACGAGTGGGCCGTGGCCGTTGTCCTGACGAGTGCGGGTTATCCCGGCAGCTACGAGAAAGGCAAGGTCATTACCGGTATCGCCGATGCCGAGGCCATGGAGAACGTGACCGTGTACCACGCGGGCACTGCCGTGGTGGACGGCCAGCTCGTGACCAATGGTGGCCGCGTGCTTGCCGTGACCGCGCTGGGCGATACGTTTGAGAACGCCCGCAACCTTGCCTACGAGGCCTGCGAGAAGATTGATTTTGAGGGCAAGACCCTGCGTCATGACATCGGCCTGCGCGCGCTGCGTGGCCGCGACGCCTGGGATGCCTAAAGTCCGAGAGGGATGAGACGGATGGACGAGAAGAACGAAGAGCTCGTGGACGCGCAGGTCGTCGAAGAGGACAGCCGCATGTATGGGCACGCCGAGGGCGAGCCTGGTGGCGAGGTCGCTGACGAGCCGGCGCTGGTGCTGGGCGATGACGACCCGCACGATGCCGAGCTGCACGAGAAGATTCTTTCGGAGGAGTGCGCCTGGAAGGGCAAGATCCTCGACGTCCACCGTCTTGAGGTTGAACTGCCCAACGGTCACCGCAGCGCCCGCGATATCGTTCGCCATCCGGGTGCGGCGGCCGTTGTGGCGCTGACCGAGAGCGGCAAGATCGTACTGGTGCGTCAGTACCGCACCGCCATCGACCGCGTGACGGTCGAGATTCCCGCCGGCAAGCTCGATCCAGGCGAGGACCCGCTCGATTGCGCCAAGCGCGAGCTGCATGAGGAGACGGGCTTTAGGGCTGGTCGCATTCGCTTTTTGACGTCGATTGTCACGTCCTGTGGTTTTTGCGATGAGATTATCCACATCTACTTGGCTACCAAGCTCGAGTTTGATGCGCCCAACCCCGATGATGACGAGTTTGTCAACGTGGACCTGGTGCCGCTGCATGAGCTGATCGACGCCGTACTCGACGGCAAGATCGAAGACGCCAAGACCGTCGTGGGCGCCTTGGCCTGCGACAGCATCGCACACCGCCTTGGGGGCACGGAGCTTTAACGAGTGGGGATAGCCCTGGGACAAGTACTACTGATTGCTTTGTCCCAGGGCCTTACGTTGCTGATATTTCTTTGAGGATCACATGCTGAAGAGGTTTCTTTCGTATTACGAGCCCCAGATGGGGCTTTTTGTTGCTGATACTGTTTGTGCTCTGGTGCTTGCCGCCATTGACCTTGCTTTTCCTATTATTCTGCGTAATTTGACCGGTGGGCTATTTACTCAGGGTCAGGCTGCCATTATGCAGGCGCTCGGCATGATCGCGGTGGGCTTGGTGCTGATGTATGCCGTCCGCTGCGCCTGCCGCTACTTTGTGAGCTATTGGGGCCACGTGATGGGCGCGCGCATGGAGTCCAAAATGCGCGAGGACCTGTTCGACCAGTATGAGCGCTTTAGCTTTGCGTACTTCGACCGCAACAGCTCGGGTGACATGATGAGCCGCGTGGTCAACGACCTGTTCGATATCTGCGAGGCGGCGCATC
>CABSMK010000250.1 GCA_902478825.1 uncultured Collinsella sp. | reverse complement strand
TCTGCGCATGTCTCGTGGGCTCGGAGATGTGTATAAGAGACAGAACAACCCTTGGGATACCGAGCGCGTGCCCGGCGGCTCTTCGGGCGGCTCCGCTGCAGCCGTCGCTGCGGGCGAGGTCGCGCTCTCGCTGGGCTCGGACACCGGCGGCTCCATTCGCCAGCCGGCGTCGCTGTGCGGCGTGGTGGGCTTTAAGCCCACGTATGGTGCCGTGAGCCGTTACGGCGTGGTTGCCTTTGGCTCGTCGCTCGACCAGGTGGGACCCTTTGGCCGCACGGTCGAGGATGTCGCGCTGGCCATGAATGCGCTTACCGGCGCGGGCCACGATCCGTACGACTGCACCAGCCAGGATTGCGCCGTCGACTTTACCGAGCATCTCAACGACAGCATCGAGGGCAAGCGCGTGGGCATTATCCCTGCGTTTATGGAGGCCGAGGGCCTGACGCCCGAGGTCAAGGCCGCTGTTCAGCGCGCCGCCCAGGAGCTGCAGAACCAGGGCGCCGAGCTGGTCGAGGTCGATCTGCCGCACCTGGACGCCGCCATCGCCGCCTACTACGTTATCGGCCCGGCCGAGGCGTTCTCAAACCTGGCCCGCTTCGACGGCATTCGCTACGGCTATCAGGAGGAGGGCTGCGCCAACCTGTCCGTCCAGAGCTCGCTTTCGCGCGCCCACGGCTTTGGTGCCGAGGCCAAGCGCCGCCAGATGCTCGGCGCCTACCTGCTGAGCTCGGGCGTGTACGACAAGTACTACTACGCCGCGCAGAAGGCCCGCACGCTCATCACGCAGGACTACGATGCCGCGTATGCCAAGGTGGACACCATCCTCATGCCCGCCTCGCCGCGCACGGCCTTTAAGTTTGGCGAGATCAGCGACCCCACGCAGATGTACCTCTCCGACCTGTACACCATCTCGCTCAACATCTGCGGCAACGGCGGTATCTCGGTGCCGCTGGGCCTGGGCGAGGATACTCAGCTGCCCGTTTCTGCCCAGCTGGTTGGTCCGGCGTTTAAGGACCGTCAGCTGCTCACGTTTGCCCGCGCCCTGGAGCGCGGCTTTGCCGATGCCGCCACGGGTGCGCCCGCGCTTTCCGTCGCGCCCGATTTTGCCGGGAAGGGAGGCGAGCTGTAATGAAGGAGCTTTCCGAGGTCCTGCAGGATTGGGAGGCCGTGATCGGCCTGGAGATCCATACCGAGCTCACCGCACTCGATACCAAGATGTTCTGCAACTGCAAGCTCAGCCACGATGACGAGCCCAACGCCAACGTGTGTCCGGTGTGCCTGGGCCTGCCCGGTGCGCTGCCGGTGCCCAACAAGCGCGCCATCGAGAGCATCGTCAAGGCCGGCCTCGCCACCAACTGCGAGATCCAGCGCCACTCGATGTTCTACCGCAAGCACTACTTCTATCCCGATATGGCCAAGAACTTCCAGACCACGCAGGGTCCGGTCGCCTTTGCCATGTACGGTCACTTGGATCTGGACGTGACCGGTCGCGGTGCCGCCGAGCGCCCCGACTGCGCGTTTGGCGAGGCCGAGGCCCAGAGCCTGGCGAGCGCCTCGGCCAACGCCGAGGGCCTGTCCACGTCCATGACGTCGACCATGCGCGAGGGTAACCAGCGCGCCGGCCATCTGGCCAGCTATGATGCGTCCAACCTGCAGATGCCCGAGCGTCGCGAGGACGGTTCCTACACGGTGCCCATCCGCATCCTGCGCATCCACATGGAGGAGGACGCCGCCAAGATGGTCCACGTGGGCGGTGCCGAGGGCCGCATTACCGCCGCTGCCGAGTCGCTCGTCGACTACAACCGCTGCGGCACGCCGCTGATCGAGCTCGTCACCGAGCCCGACTTGCGCACGCCCGAGGAAGCGCGCCTGTTTATGGAGAAGCTCCGCCGCATTTTTGTGACGCTGGGCATTTCCGATTGCTCCATGGCTGTCTCTTATACACATCTGACGCTGCCGACGAATAGAGAG
>CABSMK010000249.1 GCA_902478825.1 uncultured Collinsella sp. | reverse complement strand
AGAGCGCTTGACTGGCAGTCAAGAGGTCAGGGGTTCGATCCCCCTCGTCTCCACCCGAGCATTGAATGAGGCTCCAACGTAAGTTGGGGCCTTTTTTCATATAGGAACACAAGGTCAAAGGCGGCACCATGATCCTCCTGGTCGACAAGATCGAAAAAAGCTTCGGCGCGCGCGTCCTCTTTAGCGGCGCGTCCTTCCAGATCAACCCCGGCGAGCGCTTTGCGCTCGTGGGCCCCAACGGCGCCGGCAAAACCACCATGCTCAAGATTATCATGGGCATCGACAGCCCCGACGCCGGTCAGGTCCAGTACGCCAAGGACTGCCAGGTGGGCTACCTAGAGCAGGAAACTAACCTGGAGCAAAAGGACACCACCATCCTCGCCGAGGTCATGGCCGCCGCCAAGGAAATCCGCCGCATGGGCGAGCGCGCCAACGAGCTGCAGGCCCAAATCACCGAGCTCTCCGAACAGGGCAAGGACGTCGACGCGCTCCTCAACGAGTACGGCCAGGTCCAGGACCGCTTTGAGCACCTGGGCGGCTACGAGCTCGAGAGCAACGCCCGTAAGATCCTTTCCGGCTTGGGCTTTAAGGTCACCGACTTTGAGCGCCCGTGCTCCGAGTTCTCGGGCGGCTGGCAGATGCGCATCGCGCTGGCCAAGCTTTTCCTGCGCCACCCCGACCTGCTGCTTCTGGACGAGCCCACCAACCACCTGGACCTCGAGAGCGTCCAGTGGCTGCGCGGCTTTATTGCCAACTACGACGGCGCCGTCCTCATCGTCAGCCACGACCGCGCCTTCATGGACGCCTGCGTCGACCACGTCGCCGCACTCGAAAACCGTCGCGTAACCACCTACACCGGCAACTACAGCAGCTACCTCAAGCAGCGCGAGGACAACCTGGAGCAGATGCGCGCCAAGCGCGCCGCCCAGGAGCGCGACATCGCCCACATGCAGGTCTTCGTCGATAAGTTCCGCTACAAGCCCACCAAGGCAGCCCAGGCCCAGGAGCGCATCCGCAAAATCGAGCAGATCAAAAAGGAGCTCGTCATCCTGCCCGAGGGCCACAAGCATATCGACTTTAAGTTCCCCGACCCGCCGCGCTCGGGCGATATGGTCGTGGGCCTCGAGGGCGTCTCCAAGTCATACGGCGACAAGCACATCTACAGTGACATCGACCTCAAGCTCTACCGCGGCGAGCATGTGGCGCTCGTCGGCCCCAACGGCGCCGGCAAGTCCACGCTCATGAAGATCCTCGCCGGCCTGGAGCCACCCACCACCGGCACCCGCGACCTGGGCACCAACGTGGGCGTGGCCTACTACGCTCAGCACGCACTCGAGGGCATGACCGAGTCCAATACCGTCCTGCAAGAGATCGACACCGTCACGCCCAAGTGGACCGTGCCGCAACAGCGCAGCCTGCTGGGCGCCTTCCTGTTTAGCGACAACGACGCAATCGAAAAGCAGGTTCGCGTCCTCTCCGGCGGCGAAAAGGCGCGTCTGGCCCTGGCCAAGATGCTCGTGGCCCCCGAGGCGCTCCTGTGTCTGGACGAGCCAACCAACCACTTGGACATCGACTCGGTGGACATGCTCGAGAACGCCCTGCAAAACTTCCCCGGCACCATCGTGCTGATCAGCCATGATGAGCACCTGGTACGCGCCGTGGCCAACCGCGTGATCGACATCCGCGATGGCAAGGTCACGGTCTATGACGGCGACTACGACTACTACCTCTACAAGCGCGAGGACCTCGCAGCCCGCGCCGCCGCCGAGGCGGCAGGGGAGAGCGCACCGGCCGCGACCAAGTCCGCTAAGGTCACCGCGGCCCAGCCCGACACCCCCGCCACCGCCTCCAAGCCCGCCGAGGGCAAAAAGACCAAGGAGCAAAAGCGCGCCGAGGCCCAGGCCCGCGCCGCACTCAACAAAAAGCTCAAGGGCTGTCTCTTATACACATCTCCGAGCCCACGAGACATGCGCAGATCT
>CABSMK010000248.1 GCA_902478825.1 uncultured Collinsella sp. | reverse complement strand
GCAGCCCAGCAGCGCGCGGAAGGTATAGCGCGGCACAATGCCGTGCTTGAGCAGGTAGGCACCGGCGTAGAGCGACAGCACCGCCGGACCCTTGTCATCAATCACGCCACGGCCGAGCAGCCAGCCCTCGCGACGCTCCATCGCGAACGGATCGGTGTTCCAGCCGGGGCCGGCGGGCACCACGTCCACGTGGCAGATGGTCGCGAGCTGCTTGTCGCCGCGACCCGGGATATCGGCAATGCCCACATAGCCCTCGTCGTCGCCCGTCTGGTAGCCGAGCTTTTGCGCAATGCCGAGCGCGCAATCGAGCGCATCACGGACCGGTCGGCCAAACGGCGCACCGGGCTCTGCATTGGCAGCAACGGCCACGGACGGATAGCTCACCAGTTGTTCGATATCGGCGACGACATCTTCCCAGACCTCGTCGACATACTCGATAACGCTCTGCTCCACCTGATTCATGGACGACCTCCTCACCAATGAGTGACGGGTACGCCCGCCCCTCACATTACGTCTATTAGATAGCGAAAAGTTTAGCAAGCTCGGCCACCGAGTGCACCACTGCATCGGCACCCGCCGCCTCGTGCTCGCCCGACGCCGCCGCGCCCGAATAGATACCAATGCACGGCACGCTCATCGCGTGCGCGCCCTCGACGTCGTTAAAGCGATCGCCGATCATCACGGCATCGCCCGCCGTCGCACCGAGCTCTGCCAGGGCATCGCGGACCGAATCGGCCTTGGTCTCGCGCCCCTGCGGCGGATTCATGCCAACCACCGCCTCAAACTGAGAAAGTCCCAGCTCTCCCACCATGTCGATACACTTTGCCTCCATGCGTGACGTCGCCACGGCCATACGCTTGCCTTGGGCGACCAACCCATCCAGCAGCTCGGGGATCCCGTCGAACACGGGGTACTCATCCGGCCCCAGCTCATCGAAAAAGGCACGGTACTCGTCGGCCACCACAAGCGATTCCTCGCGCGAGAAGCCATAAAAGTCGTGGAAGCTCTTCCACAGGGGAGGCCCGATCATACGGCGCAGGTCACCCATCTGCGCTTCCGAAAACCCGCGCGCAGCAAGCGTCTTGCGCGTCGAGGTCATCACCGCCCGGCCTGTATCGGCCACCGTGCCATCGAAATCAAACAGCACGACCGGCCGCTTGCATATCTCCAGTGCCTCCATCGGCATCCCTCTTCCCCAGTTGATGATTTCCACACCGACACTTCAAACTGTTGACTATTCAACAATTGAACCTAGCAATGTGGAATGACTCTACTATACTTGTCGCACTTTGCTCTCAGAAGGCGGCGCGCAAACGCCCCAACGAAAGGTGCAATTATGTCTTTTGCCATCATAACCGACTCCACGTCGGACATCTCCCCCGCCCGTGCCCAAGAGCTCGGCATTTACGTGATTCCACTGCATGTGATTATCGAGGGCGAGGATCTGCTCGACCAGGTGCAAATCACCGCCGAGGAATACGTCGCCCGCATGGCAGGCTCCGAGCAGCTACCGCACACCTCGCAGCCGAGTGCCGGTGAATTCAAGGCACTCTTTGACCGCGTGCTCGCCGACGGCCACGATAGCGCCATCTTTATCTCGCTATGCAGCGAGTGGTCTGCCTGCTACGCCAACGCGTGCCAGGTGACCGATACCCACGAGCTCGACGTGCGCTGCATCGATTCGCGCACCGGCTCGGGCGCCGAGGGTCTGCTGGTAGAGTACGCGCTCGCCATGCGCGAGGACGGCCGCAGCCTAGACGAGACCGAGGCTCAGATCCGCGCGACGCTGCCCGACGCCCATCTGCTGCTGATTCCGCGCACGCTCGAGAACCTGGTCAAGAACGGCCGCGCGCCCAAGCTCGCTGGCCAGCTGACGCAGATGCTCAACATTCGCCTGGCCGTTTCGCCGGAGTGGAAATCGGGCGAGATCAAGGCCATCAAAAAGGGCCGCGGCGCCAAGCGCATCGTCGCCAACCTGTCTCT
>CABSMK010000247.1 GCA_902478825.1 uncultured Collinsella sp. | reverse complement strand
CGTCCGAGATTGTTCTGACCAACGGCGGCACCGAAGCCAACCAGCTGGCGCTGCTCGGTCTTGCCGAGGGCGCTCGTCAGCGCGATCGCAAGCGCGATCGTGTAATCGTTTCGGCCATCGAGCACGATTCGATTCTGGACAACCTGCCGCTGCTGCGTGCCGCCGGCTTTACCGTCGACCTGGTGCAGCCCTGCCGCGCGGGCTACATTGAGCCTGCCACGCTGAGCGACTTGCTGAGCGACGACGTGTCGCTCGTGAGCATTATGGTCGCCAACAACGAGACCGGCGTGGTGCAGCCCATCCGCGAGCTTGCCTCGGCCGCTCATACCGTGGGCGCAGTGTTCCACACCGATGCTATCCAGGGCTATCTGCACATTCCACTCGATGTCACCGAGCTGGGCGTCGATGCTATGTCCGTCGCGGCCCACAAAATTGGCGGTCCTGTGGCATCCGGCGCGCTCTACGTTAAGACCCGCACGCCACTGCGCCCCCGCATCTTTGGCGGCGGACAGGAAGCCGGACGTCGCGCCGGCACGCAGGACCTGCGCACGCAGCTAGCCTTTGCCGCTGCTGCCCGCACGCTGGTGCCCCAAGTGGCTCAGGAGCGCGAAAAGCTGCAAGCCCTTTCCGACAAACTCTACGCCACGCTTACGGCCCATCCACGCATTCATGCCACCATGGGCGACTACGAGCAGGTCGACCGTCTGCCGGGTATGGTTTCGATCTACGTCGACGGCATGGACTCCGAGGAGCTCATCGTCAAGCTCGACGCCGCCGGCTTTGAGGTTTCGGCCGGCTCTGCCTGCTCGAGCGGCAGCATGGACCCGAGCCACGTTTTGAGCGCGATGGGCATCGGTCGCGAGCAGGCATTGGGAGCACTGCGCATTTCCTTTGATGACCGCGTGAATCCGAGCGATCTGGACGAGTTCGCCCGGACGCTGCTCTCGATCGTGGGTGCCGCATGATCGTCGCCGAGCTTGAGCGCGCGCTGCTGGCACGCTATCCCAAGGCGGACGCCGAGGGCTGGGATCACGTAGGACTCTCCGTTGGCGATCCGGCCGCGGAGATCACCGGCGTTGCCTGCGCACTCGATGCGACCGTGGCTAACGTTCGCCGCGCCCAAGAAGCCGGCGCCAACGTGCTGCTGACGCATCATCCCATATACATCAAGGCACCCGAGGCCTTTTGTCCGGCGGATGCCACACGACCCCAGTGCAGCGCGGCCCTCTACGAGGCTGCCCGCTGCGGTGTGAGCATTATTTCGCTCCACACCAATCTGGACCGGTCGCACGAGGCGCGTGCCTGCCTAAGTGAGCTGCTGGACGCCGTGCCCGTGAGCTCGCTGGAGCACGTAGACGACCCCGAGTCGACCGGCCTGGGCGCGCTTGCGACGCTCAACGACCCGTGCACGCTGCGCGATCTTGCCGCCCGTGCTGCCACGGCCTTCGGAAGCGACCCGCGTGTATGGGGCGATGCCGAGCGCTCGTGCCGCACCGTCGCCATTCTGGGCGGCTCCCTCGGTGACTTTGGCGAACTTGCCATCGCCGCCGGTGCGGATGTTGTCGTGACGGGCGAGGCAGGCTATCACGTGGCGCAGGACCTTGCCTTGCGTGGGCTACCGGTGATCTTGCTCGGCCACGACCGCTCCGAGGAGCCGTTCGTTGATATATTGATGAACTCTGCAGTTGACGCCGGGGTCGACCCCCGTCATGCGATTAAAATACTGAACCCTTGCCAATGGTGGACTGTGACAAAAGGAGAGAACTTATGAGCGCCGGCGCTACGCTACTCAAGCTGCAACAGATCGATTTGGAGCTCGCCCGCAACAAGAGTGAACTTGCCAATATGCCGGAGCTCAAGGAGCTCGCTTCCAAGCGCAAGACCTATGTGAAGCTCAAGTCCGAGATGACCAAGCTCTACGCCCAGCGCAAGGATCTGGACATTGAGCTCGACGATCTCAATACCACCTGTCTCTTATACACATCTCCGAGCCCACGAGA
>CABSMK010000246.1 GCA_902478825.1 uncultured Collinsella sp. | reverse complement strand
CCGAGCTTGGCGCTGTCCGTGAGCATCTGCTGGCAGCCAAGGTCGATGCCAGCTACGACCTTGCCGGTGCGCTCGAGGGCGATGATCTTTGCCGCAGCCACGCCGCATGGGCTGAGGACGTCTTTGCCCGCCGCGCCGACGAGCTTACGGCCGACAACGCCATCGATATCCTGCACGAGGAGGTCGGCGTGGTGTTTGGCCACGTGCTCGACAACGCCGGCGTCTTTAAGTGGGACGAGGCAGGACGTGCCGCCCAGCAGCGCTTTATCGACTCGCTGTAGAGCACAGACCCGGACGCTCAACGGCAGCCCCCACGACATAGCCACCTACACGACAACGGCGCCCGCCGGCAACATCGCCGGCGGGCGCCGTTTTCTGATGCAAGGGTAGCTAATTTGCACCAAAACAAGGAGTGTTCCAAACTGCCGGCAGAGAAGGAGCGCCCCAGGTGCCGACCTAAACCCCACATTATTCGATGGAAAAACGTGGTTACCTCCCACATTATTCGATGGAAAAACGTGGTTTACTCCCACATTTTTCGATGGAAAGACCAAGACGGTCTTATACTAACCATGATCGTTAGGGGGCAGTATGCAGCGACAGCTAATGGACGAACTCATCGCTTGGAAATCTAGGGCAAACCGCAAGCCCCTCCTGCTTAAGGGGGCCCGCCAGACGGGAAAAACCTGGCTTCTCAACGAATTCGCAGGCCAGCAGTATCAAAACGTCATCCGTTTTGACTTTATGCTCGAACCGGGCGCACGTTCGCTGTTCGACGGAAGCCTTGATCCCAAACGCATCATCTCCCAGATAGAGCTCCTGCGCGGCCAGACCATAACGCCGACAGACACGCTCATCATCTTCGACGAAATCCAAGAGGCACCGCGTGGCATCACCTCGCTCAAATACTTCAACGAGCTGGCGCCGGAATACCATATCATGGCAGCCGGCTCCTATATGGGGCTCGCGCTCCGACGCGAAAACGAGTCGTTCCCCGTCGGCAAGATCGACCAGCTTACCATGCGCCCCATGGGGTTTGTCGAGTTCGTTCGTGCCGTCGATGGCGATCCGCTCGCAGATGCCATCCTTGCCGCAGACATGGACCTGCTGGCGAATGTTTCCGAAAAGCTCGAGCGCCTGCTCAAGGAATACCTCGTTGTCGGTGGCATGCCAGAAGTTGTCTCCGCTTTCGCCGCCTCCCACGATTTCATCGAGGCCCGCAGGCTTCAGCAGCAAATCATCGAAGCTTATGAATCCGATTTTGGCAAGCATGCGCCAGCCCGCATCGTCGAGCGCATGAGGCTGGTTTGGAAATCCCTTCCCGGCCAGCTCGCAAAGGAAAACAAGAAGTTCGTCTACGGCGCGCTTCGTCCCGGGGCGCGCGCACGCGATTTTGAGGAAAGCCTCCAGTGGCTCATGGACTATGGAATCGTTCATAAGGTACCACGTGTTTCCGCCCTAAGAGCACCGCTCACAAGCTACGAGGATCTCTCGGGCTTCAAGCTGTTCTGCATCGACACCGGCATCCTCGGAGCACTCTCCGGCCTCACGCCAGCCATTGTTCTGAACGGGCCCGCTGTTTTTACGGAGTTCAAAGGCTCGCTGACCGAGCAATACGTCGCACAGGAGCTTTTGCTCCAAGGCAATACTCCCGCGTATTGGTCATCCTCCTCCGGCAATGCAGAGACTGACTTTGCCGTCGACCATGCGGGGACCGTGCTTCCGCTCGAGGTCAAGGCGGCAGAGAATCTCAAAGCAAAGAGCCTGAGGATTGCCTGCGAGAAGTTCAAGCTCGAGCGCTGCGTGAGAACATCGTTAGCGGCATATAGAGACGAAGGCACGCTCGTCAATATTCCGCTCTGGGAGATTGGGCAAATCGACAAGCTGGCATAGGCGCTGTGGAGGGGGTGTCCCGTAAGGAGTGTCCCAAACTGCCGGCAGAAAAGGAACGTCCCTATCTGCCGCAGTCGTTTAAGAACGTCCATTACAGTCGAAATTGTCAGCCCGGGGCCGTCTCGGG
>CABSMK010000245.1 GCA_902478825.1 uncultured Collinsella sp. | reverse complement strand
GTGCTCTGCCAGTATTGGCGCGGCACCATCGAGGACAGCGAGTTCGTGCACGACGACATCTTTAACGTCGACATTCCCACGACGTGCCACGGCGTGCCCGATGGCATCCTGGTGCCGCGCCAATACTGGCAGAGCACCGCGCGCTATGACGAGGCCGCGCACAACCTGGCGGTGATGTTCGAGGAGAACTTCGAGAAGAAGTACTCGCACCTGCCCGAGTCCGTCAAAGCCGCCGGTCCGCACGCTCAAGTACACGCCGACGCCCGTCATCGCGGCCGCGGCCTGCTGGGACTCCGCCACTAGCTTCGCCGTGAGTCCATATCCACCACAAAGGGGACAGGCACCTTTGTGGTGGTTTTGCTCGCGTGGATGACTCGGGTTACAATACGCCTGACATATCGTCCCCTTCTCCGGATGGGGACAGCGCAAGCGTTCTTGTGACGGCACCGTAGGACTTTGAAGGTGGCCGTTGTAAGGGCGCTTTTTGTTTAGGCGCCCTCACTCGGGCGCGCACAATGAAGGGAGAGCGTATGAAGAGCTTTATTGCCGAGGATTCATTCTGGGAGCTGTTTCCGCAGGCAGCGGTCGGTGTTGTGGTCGTGGAGGGCATGAAGCCCACGGCTCAGATTCCTCAAGAGGACGTGGATGCGATTGCGGCGTTGCTCGACCGCGCCAATATCGATGCGGAGCGTCATCTGACCAGCGACACTATCAGCGAGAACGCACCGGTCAAGGCATGGCGCGAGGCCTATCGTCTGTTCAAGACCAAGAAAGGCGCGCGCTGCTCGATCGAGAACTTGCTCAAACGCGTGCTCAAAGGCAAGCCGGTGGGCCACATTACGCCCGCGGTGGATATTTACAACACGGTGTCGCTGACCTACGCGCTGCCCGTGGGAGGCGAGGATCTGCATGCGATCGAGGGGGACCTTCGCCTGAAGGTGACCGACGGTGGCGATGCGTTCTTGCCGCTTGGCGAGGAGGCGGACGATCCGACGCTGCCCGGCGAGCTCGCCTACATCGACGATGCGGGCGCTGTGTGCCGCTGCTGGAACTGGCGCGACGGCGTTCGCACGGCGCTGTCCGATGATTCGGCCGATGCGTTCCTGGCGATTGAGTGCGTGGAGCCCGAGCGGATGGGGGATTGCCAGGCTGCGATCGATCGCTTAGCCGAGCTGCTTGAGCGCTATCTGGGAGCGACGGTTGTCATTAAGACGCTTGTGACCCGCGACAATCCTTGCGTGGAACTGTAGCGGCGCCTAGAACCTATTGATGCCCCAAACCACCACAAAGGTGCCTGTCCCCTTTGTGGTGGTTTTTATGTTGATGGGTTAACAAATGGGGTATTTGGGTACGGGTGTCGCCTTATGCGACTAAGATGTTTACCCGTTAGCATTATGCAAGCGAAAGGCGGTCGTCTCCCATGCAGCAGAGCGACGAGACACGTTTCGAGGACTTTGTCGGACTGATCAGCGGACTCTACAAGGAGATCCAGCGCATTAAGACGTCTGAGGGCGCTAGGCTGGGTCTCAAGGGCTCCGACGTTATGTGCCTGTACTATCTTGAGCGCAGCAAGGATGGCCTGACTGGCGCCGACCTGGCTCGCATGGCAGGCGTGACCCGCGCCGCCGTCTCGCGTACGCTCGCGCATCTGGAGGAGGGTGGCTACGTCGAGGTCGATGATTCGGGCGATGCCGCCGTTAAGTATCGTGCTCCGGTGCGCCTGACCGCTCTGGGCGGCGAGAGCATGAGCGAGGCGGACCGCATCATTCGCGAGGTGCTCGATACCACCGGTAAGGCTATGGGTGTGGAGCAGCGCGAGCAGATGTATGCGTCGCTGCGCACGATTCTCAACACCCTGCGCGAGATCTAAGGCCGCCAAGGCATTTGCTACCCATTAACAACTGCATCGTCCCGTTTTAAGCGCGTATACCGTGCCGGGGCATTGTTGTCAAAATTCCCTGCGCGGGACCTGCGCAAGAAAGGATTCGTTATGTCCGTCCGCATTATTACCGATCTGTCTCTTATAC
>CABSMK010000244.1 GCA_902478825.1 uncultured Collinsella sp. | reverse complement strand
CCAAGTGGCAAGACCCAATTCGAGCGCGCGATCGCAGACAGCTGCCAGCTCGCCCGTTGGGATGACGCAAGCTGCACGAACCAACAGATCGGACGCAATACCGCGCGTCAAGCGACAAGCGAGCATCAGGTCTTCAGCCGCAGCCTCACGCTGCGACAGATATTCGGCCTCGAACGCCGTCGCGTCATCGTCACGTTGCACCAGACGCACGCGGTACGAATCGCCTCGAGAAGACACGCCGGGGAACAAACCTGCAAGACGATCGAAATCCTCGGCATCGAGCATGCCCGCGGCAGAGCGACCCAGGCCCAAATAGCCCTGGCCGGTCCAGTAGGCAATGTTATGGGCGCACTCATGTCCGTCGAGCGCATAGCTTGCCACCTCATACGGGTGATAGCCGGCCGCACCCAGACGCTCACGCGCCACATCCATGCACGAAGCTTGAAAATCCTCGTCGGGCTCTACCGACTCGTCGCGGCACGCCATGCGATAAAGGGGAGTCCCCTCCTCAAGCGTGAGCGGGTAGACCGACACATGATGCGGAGCCGCCGCCAGCACGCCATCGAGCGTGCGCTTCCAACTCGCCGCGGTCTGCCCGGGAAGTCCGCACATAAGGTCGCACGACACGTCAAGCCCAGCGTTCTTGACTGTCGCGATGGCGGCGAGCGCCCGATCGGCATCGTGAATACGGCCGATAGCGGTAAGTTCGATGTTATCGAGCGTTTGCACGCCCAGAGAGACGCGTGTGACACCAACCTTGGCAAGCGCAGCGGCAAGCTCGGCGGTCAGCGACTCGGGATTGGCCTCGCAGGTAAACTCAACGGGGGCGCACCACGCACGAATACGCCGCGCCAACTCCACCAGGCGCTCCCCCGCCAGCGACGGCGTACCGCCACCAATATAGACGGTGCGGATCTGGTCAAGGGCCCCAGCCTTGCCAAAAGCATCGAGGCGCGCGAACAACTGCTCAAAATAGACATCGAGCGCAGCGCTCAGGTCGCACGGAGCAAAACTGCGCGAGTCAAAGTCGCAGTACCGGCACTTTTGGGCGCAAAACGGCACGTGCACGTACAGCGCGGTAACGGCCACCCTTAAGCCTCCAGCGGATGAGGGGGCACCGATTCGCCGGCGGCAAGGGCAGCCTCGCAGGCCACCACATCGCGCTCGATCTCATCGACCAGCGCCATAAACTCCTCGTAAGTGGAACAGCGCACCACATGGGCACGCCAAGCGGCGGCATGGGGCATGCCTTTTAAGTACCAGCTTGCGTACGTACGGGCACGCGACATGAGCGGCAGGAGCTCATGCGTCAGCGTTAGGTGCTCACGCAGGGCGTCTAGGCGCTCAACGGAGCTGCGCGCCGGCACCGGCATGCCATCGAGCGCAAGGGCGCGAGCATCACCGAACACCCACGGATTGCCGTAGATGCCGCGCGCGATAAACACCGCGCTGGCACCAGAACTGCGCAGATGCTCCGCGGCATCCTCGGCGCAGAACACATCACCCGAACCAATCACGGGAATCTCGACGGCGTCGGCAACCTCATCGACAACCGACCAATCGGCCTGGCCGGTGTAGAGCTGCGTGGCACAACGACCGTGCACGGCAACTGCAGAGGCGCCCGCCCCTTCAAGCATCTGGGCAAACGTTGCGGCGTTGCGGTCCTCGGCATAAAAACCCTTGCGGATCTTCACGGTCACGGGAACATGCGCCGCGCCCACCGCTGCCTCGACAATCTTCTCGGCCAGGTCGGGCGTGCGCATAAGCGCCGAGCCTTCGCCCTTAGTAACGACCTTGCGAGCCGGACAGGCCATGTTGATATCAATCAATGACAGGCGATCGCCCACACGCTCCTCGACGGCGGCGACGGCACTCGCAAACTGCTCGGGCTTGGAGCCAAAGAGCTGCACGCAAATCTGCTGCTCCTCGTCGGCCGGCAACACCAGGCGCCACGTCTTGTTGCTGGCATAGGCAAGGCCTGCAACGCTCACCATCTCGCTGTAGGCAAGGTTGGCACCGCGGCGGCGGCACATGATGCGA
>CABSMK010000243.1 GCA_902478825.1 uncultured Collinsella sp. | reverse complement strand
ATGCGCTCGTCATTCATAAACTCCCAAAAGCTGATAGCGATGATGCCGCCCGGGCGTGTCTGGCGCACCAGGGCGTCGAGCACGCGTACGCGGTACTCGCACGATGGCACGTGGTGCATAAAGCCAAAACAGACTGAGATGTCGGCGAGCGGGGCATCGAAAAGCACATCGGGCGTCTCGGCGGGATTGAGCTTCATGAGGGCATCGAGCACATCGAGCTCTTGGAAGTGCAGGTTGGGAATGCGCAGGGCGTGACCGTGCGCATCGATGGCCAAATCCTGACACGAGTCGACACCATAGAACTCAAACGGGCAACTGGCATCTGCCGAGGGGTTTGCGCCGTTGACGCCCTTGGCGGCAAGTGCGCCGCCGGCGGCAAAGTTCTCGAATCGCATGTTGCCGCAGGCAAGATCGAAGACGCGGACGGGATGCTCGATCGTGGCGACGTCGAGCTGCCCGAGCGCGATATCCATGGTGCGCACCCAGCCGGGCCACGGGGCCTGGCGCGTATCGGAAAAGGAGGCGGAGTGCTCACGATAGAACGTATTGTTGAGCTGGATGAGCGATGAGGCGAAATCGCGGTTCACGGCGCGGAACTCCCTCCGTTGGCGGCGCGGAATTAACAGTACGACCATACTACCGTTAACGCCGCAACGGGGACAACCAAGCTACGGGTCATTGCTTTGTTTGGACACATTTCCGCAGCTCATATGTGCCCGCAACCGCCGGTTGCCAAAAATCTCACTAGAATAGGTGGCATGCTTTTGGCGGTGGCGGATAGATTTTTAACTGTGCAAGGCGCCTTAAGAACAAAAACGGTCCGGCGGCACGGCTGGCATCACATAGGAGGAACCATGAATGTAGAAACTGCGCAGCGGCTCGCCGACCTTCGTCGCAGCAAGGGCTTTAGCCAAGAAGGGTTGGCGCGAAAGTTAGGGCTGTCGCGCCAGGCGGTCAGTAAATGGGAGCGCGCGGAGAGCTCGCCCGATACCGAGAACCTGATCTCGCTCGCCAAGCTCTATGGCGTGAGCCTGGACGAGCTGCTCAATCCGAGCGATGAGATCGAGGACGATATCGAGTTTGAGAACGAGGACCGCGCTCGTCAGCGCGAGGCCGAGGCGGCAGAGCGCGCCCGCACCCATGAGGCGGCGGCGCGCGCCACCGAGGCGGCAACACAGGCAAGTGACGCGGCAGCCAAGGCGGCGCAGGCGGCAAGCTGGAGTGCGCAGGCTGCCAATGCGGCGACGGCTCAGGCGACGAGTGGCGGCGCAGTTGGCTCGACTCCGGCGAAGGGCCCGTTCCAGTCGTTCCCGTATTGGGCCGTGTGCTGGCTACTGTTCTTTTTGCTGATGTTCCTGTTTGGTGCCGGTCCCTTTGCCGCGCTGATTTTCTTTACGATCCCCATCTATCACTGGGTGGCACGTGCGCTCGATGGCGATTGGGCGCGCGGGGATATCCAGGTTGGTCCGGCGCCGGTGACAGCTAGGGCTCAGAATGTTTCCGCTTCGGTTGATGCTGACGTGGCTACCGCGACTACCGCTGAGCCGATTGCCAAAGAGGGCGATGAATGATGAAGCTTTCGCATGAATCCAAGGTACGCTTGGGCGTTGGCATCGGAGCGTTTGTACTGATTATCGGGCTTGTCTTTGGCACTTCGCGGCTATTGGCTCATTCCGATATGGTACGTACGACCGGTATTCTATCTGGCCATTTGTCTGATTTTGACGATATGTTTGACGATGACGATCTCTTGGACGACGGCAGCTATTCCGCTCGGCCTCAGCAACTTTCGAGCATGACTTTTGATGCCGATGAGTTCCGCTACCTCGATTTCGATATCAATGCGGCTTCGGTGGACGTCAAGGTTGTTGATGGCAACAAGGCTCGCGTTATCGAGCGGGGACGCGTTGCCAATGGTATGGATGCCTCCAAGGCCGCGACGCAGAACATCGCATCCGTCGAGGACTCGACGCTCAAGGTTTCTCAGTTTGGAAGTGATGACGGTAAGGCAATTGACCGCTCGGTTACGGTCTGTCTCTTATACACATCTCCGAGCCCACGAGACATG
>CABSMK010000242.1 GCA_902478825.1 uncultured Collinsella sp. | reverse complement strand
ATTCTGTTCGACGAGCCCTGCTCGGCGCTCGACCCCATCTCGACGCTGGCGATCGAGGACCTCATGTCGTCGATCGTTGCCGACCGCGCCATCGTCATCGTGACGCACAACATGGAGCAGGCGTCGCGTGTGTCCAACCGCACGGCGTTCTTCTACATGGGCGATATGGTCGAGTACGACGAGACTGACGAGATTTTCCAACGGCCCAAGGATAAGCGGCTGAATGATTACCTCACCGGCATGTTCTCCTAGTCCGGGACATGCTTGAGGCCCGCGGCGGCCACGGTTGCCGCGGGACTGATTGGAGAGGCGGGTCATCTCTTGCGTGAGATGGCCCGCCTTTTTGTGTCGTGTGCGGCCCGCCTTTTCGCTGCTATCATGGACAACGTTGAATTTCTACGAAGGAGCAGGGCATATGGCGATTCTTTTGGGATGCGATTCCGTCAGCCTAGAGTTTCCCACCAAGCATATTTTCGATAGCGTGACGCTCGGCGTGGGCGAGGGCGACCGCATTGGTATCGTCGGCAAAAACGGCGATGGAAAGTCGACGCTGCTGAGCGTACTCGCCGGCACGTTGGAGCCCGACGACGGCCGCGTGACGCATCGCCGCGACACGACGATCGGATTGCTCGGCCAAAAGGACAACCTGGTCGATACCGACACCGTGCATCATACCGTCGTCGGTGACACGCCCGAGTACGAGTGGGCCTCGAGCCCGCGTACGCGCCAGATTCTGGCCGGTCTTATTAGCGATGTGCCCTGGGAGGGCACGGTGGGCGAGCTTTCGGGCGGTCAGCGCCGTCGCGTGGACCTCGCGCGCCTGCTGATTGGCGACTACGACGTGCTTATGCTCGACGAGCCCACCAACCACCTGGACATGCGCACCATCAACTGGCTCGCGCGCCACTTAAATGCCCGCTGGCAGCGCGGTCAGGGCGCCATGCTCGTGGTCACGCACGACCGCTGGTTCTTGGACGAGGTCTGCACCAGCATGTGGGAGGTCCACGACGGCCAGGTCGATCCCTTCGAGGGCGGCTACTCCGCATATATCCTTCAGCGCGTAGAGCGCGACCGCATGGCCGCCGTCACCGAGGAGCGCCGTCGCAACATGGCACGCAAGGAGCTCGCGTGGCTGAGCCGCGGCGCCCAGGCGCGTTCCACCAAGCCCAAGTTTCGCGTTGAGGCTGCTCGCGAGCTGATTGCCGATGTGCCGCCCGTGCGTGACGAGCTGGAGCTCAAGCGCCTGGCCGTGAGCCGCCTGGGCAAGCAGGTTATCGATGTGGTCGACGTGGACGCCGGCTATGCGGATGCCGATGGCGCGCCCAAGCAGGTACTCTCCGACGTGACCTGGCTCATTGGTGCGGGCGACCGCTATGGTCTTTTGGGCGAGAACGGCGCCGGCAAGTCCACGCTGCTTGAGGTGATTCAGGGCAAGATCGCGCCCCTGCGCGGCCGCGTGAAGATCGGCCAGACGGTGCGCTTTGGCGTGCTGTCGCAGCAGCTCGAGGAGCTCGAGCCCTACATGGGCGACACGATTCGCGAGGTGCTCAGCAACTATAAGAAGTACTACGTCATCGACGGCAAGGAAACTTCGCCCGAGAAGCTCTGCGAGCGCCTGGGATTTACGACGCAGCAGCTCTGGAGCCGCATCGGCGATCTTTCGGGCGGCCAGCGCCGTCGCCTGTCGCTGCTGCTGACGATTCTGGACGAGCCCAACGTGCTCATCCTGGACGAGCCTGGCAACGACCTGGATACCGACATGCTCGCGATTGTCGAGGACCTGCTCGACGGCTGGCCCGGCACGCTGATTCTGGTGACGCACGACCGCTTTTTGATGGAGCGCGTGACCGACCAGCAGTGGGCGCTGCTCGACGGCCACCTGACGCATATGCCCGGTGTCGAACGTGCCGGTCTTGGCGCTCGGCGCGCCCACGGGCTCGCCCTCGGCGGTGGCGTTGCACAGGCGCAGGTACTGGTCCACGCCGCCGGGCATATGCGTCAGATGGCCATCGAGCAGTGCCCACTGCTGGTCGGTCACGCGCTCCATGAGGACTGTCTCTTATACACAT
>CABSMK010000241.1 GCA_902478825.1 uncultured Collinsella sp. | reverse complement strand
CTTGAACTGAGAAGGGGGAGGCCTCGCGGCCTCCCCCTTTTTTTGCGTTTACGGGCAACATTCCTTATGCAATTAAATCAATTTAATCATCCACCGCTGAATATAGACGTTCACCGTTCTTTGGTCGGTTCTTTGTTCTCAATGGACTAATATTTGCTTTAGCGCACTGCTGCGCTTGTCCTGTTTTACACGGGTCGTTTTATTGAATGTGACGGAAGGACTCACATGGCAGATGTTCATGAGCTGCTTGATGCTTGGATTGCCAATGTCAAGGACGAGGAGCTCCTCGCTGAGCTTAACACGATGAAGGAGCAGGGTGATGAGGACGCCATCACCGACGCTTTCTTCCAGGATCTCGCCTTCGGTACTGCCGGCCTTCGTGGCACTATCGGTGCGGGCACTAACCGTATGAATATCTATACGGTCGGTCGTGCGACCCAGGGATTTGCTGACTACCTCAATGCGACCTTCGAGCATCCGACGGTCGCCATCGCTCGTGATAGCCGCAATAAAGGTGAGCTGTTCGTCAAGACGACGGCTGCCATTCTTGCAGCAAACGGCGTGACTGCCCTCGTGTATCCCAAGATTTCTCCTGTGCCGACGCTCTCCTGGGCCGTTCGCGACCTTAAGTGCTCCGGTGGCATTTGCATGACCGCTAGTCATAATCCGGCGCCTTATAACGGCTATAAGGCCTATGGTCCCGACGGCTGCCAGATCACCAGCGAGGCCGCCGATGCAATTTCTAAGGCTATCGCCGAGACCGATACGTTCACCGGCGTGAAGTCCATGGACTTCGATGAGGCTCTTGAGCAGGGTCTGGTCAAATGGATCGATGACTCGTGCCTCGAGCGTTATTACGACGCCGTTCTCGCCCGCGGCGTGACTAACCTTTCTGCCGAGGAGATCGCTAGCGCTCCGCTTAAGCTCGTCTACACTCCGCTCAACGGCACTGGCCTCATTCCTGTTACGACGGTGCTCGAGCGCGCTGGCATCACCGATGTCACGGTTGTTCCCGAGCAGAAGGAGCCTAACGGCGATTTCCCGACCTGCCCGTATCCTAACCCCGAGATTCGTCAGGCCATGCAGAAGGGCATTGACCTGTGCGAGCAGGTTCACCCTGATCTGCTGCTTGCAACCGATCCTGACGCCGATCGCGTTGGCGTTGCCGTTAAGAATGGCGATGACTATCTGCTGCTGACCGGCAATGAGATGGGCGTTCTGCTGCTCGACTATATCTGCAAGACCCGCGCTGCTCGCGGTGAGGACCTCACTAAGAAGGTTGCTGTCACTACTATCGTTTCTTCCGCCATGGTTGACGCTCTGGCCGACGAGTACGGTTTTGAGCTCCGCCGCTGCCTGACGGGCTTCAAGTACATCGGCGACATCATTACTTCTCTTTCCGATGCTGGCGAGGTCGATCGCTTTATCTTCGGTTTTGAGGAGAGCTACGGCTATCTGGCCGGCGACCACGTGCGCGACAAGGACGCCGTGAGCACTTCGCTTTTGATTTGCCAGATGGCGCAGTATTACAAGCTCCAGGGAAAGAACCTTGCCGACGCGATGCACGAGCTGTACGAGAAGTATGGCTACTATCACAACAAGACGATTTCGTTGAGCTATCCGGGTGCTGAGGGTGCGGCAAAGATGGCCGGCATCATGGCCGGTCTGCGCGAGAACCCGCCCGCGGAACTCGCCGGTTCCAAGATTGAGGCCGTCGTTGATTACAACACCTGCGTGAACGGCCTGCCGAAGGCTAATGTTATTGAGTTCGATCTTGAGGGTGGCAACAAGGGTATTGTTCGTCCTTCCGGCACCGAGCCCAAGATTAAGCTGTACATCTTCGCTAAGGGCGCGGATGCCGCCGAGGCAGATGCAGCACTTGACGCGATCGAGGAGTCCGGTCGCAAGCTGCTGGCATAAGGTATTTAAGAGTCTATTGCTATAGATGGGCTAAAGAGGGGATCTCGGATGCGAGGTCCCCTCCTGTTTTTAACCAGCCAGCCGAGAGTACTTATATATGTAGGAAATGTGTACGCCCAGATTCCCGCCCGCGGGGCCCCTCCGGTCTGGCAATATA
>CABSMK010000240.1 GCA_902478825.1 uncultured Collinsella sp. | reverse complement strand
TATTCGTCGGCAGCGTCAGATGTGTATAAGAGACAGGCCGAAGGCGTCCGGACCATAGGCGGTGACGAGCGCGACCATGACGGCGGCAGCGACCAGGGCGCCCACGATGCCGCCAATGGCCTGGCCGACCCACTGTGCACGCGGGTTGGTACCCAGTACGGCTCCGGCCTTAAAGTCGTTCATGACGTCGCCCGCAAGGCCGCACGCCACGGCCACGATGCCGGCGATAAAGAACAGCTTGACCTGTGCGAGCTGCGCGAGGGCTGCCACGATGAGCATGACGATGAGGCCAAAGATCTCCATAGGGTCGATACCCGTCTGGCCGCAGCTCTGCGCACTCATGATGGTGGTGACAAAGGTGAACAGCGTGACGATGACGGCCGGGACGGGACCGAGGTCGAGCGCGATGGCAACGATCACGGCGATGGCGGCGGTGCCCAGGCCGATGATGCCGGCGTCGAGCTTAAGCGAGCCCGAGATGAGCGATTGCTCGTCGGTGTCGGTGGAGCTGTCGGCGGCGAGACCGCGGACGATACCGGCGACCTGCGGCAGGATGTCCTTAAGGACGACGGCGACGCCAAAGCCCATCATAAGGCCCATACCGAGGGACTTGACGATACCCTGCGCGGTCACAACATCGAACAGGCCGGCAGCGGTGCCGCCGACGATGATGCCAAAATTGCCCAGCAGCGCGCCGGCAAACCAGAACGCGACGGGGGCGAAGCCCACCAAAAAGCCGATGGACAGCAACATGGGCGAGTTGTAGATGGCAAAGGTCACGCCGGGGATGTTGAGCGTGCACAGCATGCTGGGCACCACGCCCAGGGCGTCGCGCAGCACGCTGTAGATGCCTGCGATGGCCATGGAGCCAAAGAGCTGCTTGCCGGTCTTGCCGCCGGCCTCGGTCGCGCGTAGGGTCTGAGCTGCGGCGTTGCCGGTGGGGAACTCCAGCGCGGCGTCCACGATAAAGTGACGGTGGATGAGTGCCGTGGCCAGTAGGCCCAGGATAGTGCCGGCGAGTGCCACGATAAACATGTCGAGCCAACTGATCTGGTCGGCATAGCCCAGCATCCAGGCGCCCGGGATGGTAAACGCCAGACCGCCGGCGACCATGGCGCCTGCGGACATGATGGTGTGGGTGACGTTGGCCTCGTTGAGGCTGGCGTTGCCCATGAGCTTCAGGAAGAACAGCGAAATGACGGCAGCGAAAATGATCGGCCAGGGGAGGGCGCCCATCTTGAGGGCGGTATAGGCCGAGCTTGCCGTGATAATCACGCAGCCAAGGACGCCGATGACGACGCCGCGCAGCGTGAGTTGACCGCGCATCGAGGTGCGGTTCGAGGGATTGCTCATATAGAACTCCTTTGCGTATATCCGCTTCCCCCGGGAGCGCCGCTACGGATACGGCGCGGGAAGTCGGGTTACCAAGGGCCGCCGCGTGAGCTCGCGCACGACCGCGCATCAGTATAGCCGCAAGGTAGTCAATTTGGGACGGGGCTTTTTAGCTGGTTTGGGTAGGCGATATACTGCTGGGCAGACGAAAGGAGTGCCGACGATGCTTAATGGCTGCGCATATATATTGACGGTCGACGTGGGCAACACATTCATTCGCTTTGGCCTGTTTGCCGAGGATTCGGCCGCGGCGCAGGAATGCCCGCTTGCGACGTGCGAGATCACGACGCCGTCGAGCATCACGGCCGACGAGGCGCGCATGAGGCTCGTGCAGGTCATGGGCGCGCTGTCAGCCGATGCAGGCATGCCGGGTGTACTCGTTCCCGCGGCGGCCGTGCTGAGTTGTGTGGTGCCGGCGCTCGAGCGCCCGTGGAAGGCGGCGCTTTCCCGCACCTGCACGGGGCGCGTGCTCACCGTGGGGCCGGGCCTCAAGACCGGTATGCCCGTGCACTACGACGATCCAGCAGAGATCGGTCCCGATCGCATCGCCGACGCCGTGGCGGCCCGTGCCGTCTACGGCTCTCCGTGCATCGTGATCGATCTGGGCACTACGACCAATATCGAGGTCATCGATGCGCATGGAACCTTTGTCGGCGGCGTTATCGCGCCGGGTCTGGCGCCTGTCTCTTATACACATCTCCGAGCCCACGAGACATG
>CABSMK010000239.1 GCA_902478825.1 uncultured Collinsella sp. | reverse complement strand
CCTCTCTATTCGTCGGCAGCGTCAGATGTGTATAAGAGACAGGCACGATAGGCGCGTCTTTGAGCAGCGCACGGGCGATGGAAATGCGCTGGCGCTCTCCGCCGGACAGCTTGGAGCCGTTCTCGCCGATCATGGTGTCATAGCCCTGCGGCATGCGGCCCACAAACTCGTCGCAGTTGGCGGCACGCGCAGCCGCAAGCACCTCCTCATCGGTGGCATCACGACGCCCGAGGCGGATGTTTCCCATCACCGTGTCGTCAAAGAGCAGCACGTCTTGGAACACAATGGCGTAATCACGCAGCAGCACCTCGGGATCAATGCTCGCAACATCCACGCCACCCACGGTGACCGTGCCTTCGGTGGCGTCCCAAAAGCGCGCGGCCAGGCGGCTCACCGTAGACTTACCGGAACCCGAAGGACCGACCAGCGCCGTAACTTCGCCTTCCTTGGCGGTAAAGCTCACATCGGTAAGAACTTTCTCGCCGGCACGGCCGTCCTCGCCCGCACCATAGCCAAATGCCACGTGATCGAACACCACATCGTGGCCCACGGGCTCAAATTTCTCGCTGCCCCGCGCCACAGGCTCTTCCATGATGGAACGCATGCGCTTGGCAGACGACTCGGCGGCAAACAGCTCGGACATTAACATTAACGCCTGGTCAAAGGGCGCATAGATACGGCTCACCATAAGCAGGAAGGCAAACATCACCAAAAAGTCGACCTGCCCGGAGGCGACCACCGCGGCGCCCGTAACCAGCGTGGTGGCAATGCCCAGACGCAGGATGACAAAGGCGGAATTGACCAAAAGCCCGTTAGCGAGCTCGCCCTTGGTGGTCTCGCGCTCCTCGGCATCGATCACGGCGTTGAGCCCCTCAAGATAATGGGCTTCCTGGTTGGTGGCGCGGATCTCGCGAACGCAGTCGAGCGTCTCTTGAATTGCCTCGGTAACCTTGACCTTCTCGGCACGCAGGCGATCGAACACCGGAGTCATGGGGCCGCGTGTTAGATACAGCACGGCAAAGGCCACGGGAACGCTCCAAAACGCCGCAATCGCCAGCTGCCAGCAAAAGAACAGCGACTCCACGAACACAATGGCGCTTGCGATGATGGCACCCCAAAGCTCTCCCAGCACGTGGCTGTAGGCGTGCTCCATAGCCTGGACGTCGCCCATGATGGTCTCGGTTAAATCGGCCAGATCACGACGACCAAAAAACGACAGCGGCAGTTTGCGCAAGCGCTCGGCGATCTCCATACGCTGCTTGCCGCACTCCTCGTAAAAGATGCAGTAGGTGTAGTAATACTGCTGCCAGTTAGAGGCAAAGAGCATCACGAAAAAGACCAGGAGGCCGCCCACGATCGGCAGGGCATCCGGCAGGTCAGCCCCGCTGACGAGATGCTCGACAAAGCCGGCCATAACCAGGAATAAAAAGCCCATGCCGGCCATGGTGATGAGATTGGTGAGCGTGGTCCAGAAAATGCCGCGTTTTACGCCGGCGACGCCTTTATCGGATAGGAAATACTTCTTTTGGAATGAGGCGAACATTTAGGCCTCGCCTCCCTTCGTGACGGTGGCATCCGCGGTCGCTGCAGTGATTTTCCAGCTCGCGGCCTGTTCGTACTCGGCCCACATCTTGGCATACAGGCCATTTTGGGACAGCAACTCGGCATGGGTACCCGACTCCTGCACGCTGCCCTGGTTGAGCACCACGATTTGGTCTGCGCCCACTACAGTCGAGAGTCGGTGCGCAATCATAATGACTGTGCGACCAGCCGCCAGCTTGCTAAAGGCGCGCTGGATGAGCGCCTCGTTCTCGGGATCGGCAAACGCCGTAGCCTCATCGAGCACCACGATAGGCGCGTCTTTAAGGATCGCGCGGGCAAGTGCCACGCGCTGGACCTCGCCGCCCGAAAGATATGCTCCGCCGGCACCGAGCATGGTATTGATGCCCTGTGGGAGCTTGGCCACAATATCGTCGCACTGAGCTGCGGAGAGGGCCGCACGCACTTCGTCGTCAGTGGCCGTAGGCTTGGAGGCGCGCACGTTATCGGCAAGTGTTTGCCTGAACAGCTGGTTGGTCTGGAACACAAAGGCGACCTGGTCCATAAGCTCGTGCGGATCCATATCGCGAACGTCCACACC
>CABSMK010000238.1 GCA_902478825.1 uncultured Collinsella sp. | reverse complement strand
ATGTGTATAAGAGACAGGTCCGAGCTGGGTGAGGTCATGCTCAGCGACCGTCTGCGCCAGATTTCGGTGCGACCCGCGCCCAAGCTCTCGGTTCGTGCGACCGTCAAGAGCAATCTGCTCGACGTCGAACTGGGCGCGAGCGGCCTTTCGGCGGCAGATCTTGCCATCTACCTCGACTCCTACAAGCGTCACCAGACGTTTGCGCGTCTCACGTCGGGCGACATCGTACGCCTGGACGAGGGTGCCCGCGCCGCGTTTGGTCTTGCCGAGGACCTGGGGGTCGATGCTGTCGACCTGCTCGACGGCGTGTCGCTTCCCGCGTCGAGTACCCTGTTTGTCGACAGCATGCTTGCGCGCACGCCCGCGCTCGAAGCCGATCGCGACGCTGCGTTCCGTCGCACCGTCGAGCGCTTGGATACGCTCGGCAAGATGGACTTTACGGTGCCGGTCTCGCTCAAGGCCACACTGCGCGGCTATCAGGTCGACGGCTACCAGTGGCTCGGCTCGCTTGAGCACCTGGGCCTCGGCGGTATCTTGGCCGACGATATGGGCTTGGGCAAAACACTGCAGATGATCGCGCATATCCTGGCGCGCGTGGAGGCGGGGGATGCCAAGCCCACGCTCGTGGTGTGCCCTGCGTCGCTCGTGTATAACTGGACCGCCGAGCTGGAGCGCTTTGCGCCTTCGCTCGACGTGTGCGCTATCGTGGGCGCCAAGGCGCAGCGCCGCGTGCAGATAGCCGGCGCTGACGAGCATAACGTGGTTGTAACGTCGTATGACCTCATGCGGCGCGATATCGACGAGTATGCCGAGCAGGACTTTGCCCGTGTGGTGCTCGACGAGGCCCAGTACATTAAAAACCCGCTCACGCAGGTGGCGCACGCCGCCAAGCGTCTGCCTGCCGGCGTGCGCTTTGCCCTGACGGGCACGCCCATCGAAAACCGCTTGTCCGAGCTCTGGAGCATCTTCGACTTTTTGATGCCGGGCCTGCTTGGCTCGCGCGAGTCGTTTGCCAAGCGCTTCGAAAGCCCGGTCGAGCACGCCGAGGGTGACAGCGCCGCTCGCTTGCAAGCGCTCGTGTCGCCGTTTGTGCTGCGCCGTGTCAAGGAAGACGTGGTGGCCGACCTGCCCGAGAAGATCGAGGATACGGTCATGGCGCAGCTTACCGGCGAGCAGCGCAAGCTCTACCTGGCCAACCAGGACCGCATCGCCCAACAGGTGCAGCACCGCGAGTCATCCGAGTTTAAGAAAGACAAGCTCAAGGTGCTCGCCGAGCTCACCAAGCTGCGCCAGATCTGCTGCGACCCGCATCTACACTACGAGGACTACAAGGCAGGGAGCGCCAAGCTCGACGCTTGCATGGAGCTCGTGCACGGTGCGCTCGACGGCGGGCACCACATTCTGCTGTTCAGCCAGTTCACGGGCATGCTCGATATCATTGGCAAGCGCCTGGCCAAGGAGGACATCGGCTTTCTTAAGCTCACGGGCGCTTCGTCCAAGGAGAGCCGCGCCAAGATGGTCGCGCAGTTCCAGGCGGGCGAGGTGCCGGTGTTTCTGATCTCGCTCAAGGCGGGCGGCGTGGGCCTTAACCTGACGGCTGCCGACGTGGTCATCCACTACGACCCGTGGTGGAACGTGGCGGCGCAGGACCAAGCAACTGACCGTGCACACCGTATTGGCCAGCAACATACCGTGACCGTGTACAAGCTCATCGCCAAGGACACGATCGAGGAACGCATTATGCGGATGCAGGAGTCCAAGCGCGACCTGGTCAACAGCGTACTCGGCGGCGACGGCATCTCGTCGGCACTGTTCACGCGCGAGGATGTTCTGGCGCTTCTCGGCGGCGACGGGCGCTAGCCGCGCGCGGGGTGGGACTGCTGGAGTGGGCAGGACGGTCGACGCATTTTGGCCCGACCGCTTGCCTGATCCGTTATGTGTTCATTTGCAATGCCGTGGATGGTTTGTCTGCCTTTGGGCATAAGAACCATCAAGAACATTGGCACATCAGCAAAGGAGAACATCATGGCGAAATTCTTTAAGGACTCCGACGGTAAGCTCATCGCTGCCCTTGGCGACGACGTTGCGACCCCTGCCGGTTGCACGGAACTGACCGCAAACACTGAGGACGCGGCGCATGAGAAGCA
>CABSMK010000237.1 GCA_902478825.1 uncultured Collinsella sp. | reverse complement strand
TTTATCGCGAGTTCCGCACGAACAGGAGGCCACTTAATGTGGCCTCCGTCGTGAGCAGGACTGTAGAGCAGGAAACCTAAGCCGGTGTCCCCGCTCTCCCGGGGCCGAACGCCCTAGTTGTTGAGCATGCGGTCGAAGCTTCCCGAGTCGCCATCCCGATAGTCTGCGGTCATCAGGATCTCCTGCGGAATGCGCCCGCCTTCACGTAGCACGTTGCGGAACTGCACGCGCGTAACCATGGGCAGATCCTTGATCGTCGCTGCCAGGTTCTGCGGCACGCCCTGGTTGGCAGCCGCGGGCTCGCACTCGCCGCCGGCCTTCACGCGACGCTTATGCTCGGCGAGCATGGCGCGGTACATGCCGGCATGCAGGCGAATCTCAACCACATTGGCATTGCGAGCCTGTTCGACGATGCGCGCGCCCTCGCGATCGATATCGCCCACGTAGTAGACGTAGTTAAAGCGATAGCCAATCTCGGCCAGATAATCATCCAGTGCGTGCGAGACGCTCGCCTTGCAGCCGCCGCCAAAAATCACGCCGCCCACCTTGGTACCAAAGAGCTTGGCATGTTTGCGTCCGCGCAGGAGCTTGACGATCTCGTCATAGGTATCCAGGTTCTCGACCATAATGAACGGCTTGTCGGCACCCAGCGTAAAGAAGCCCGTAAAGTGCACGGGGCGATTGGGGGCGACCTTGATCGCCTGCATGCTGATGCCCTTTTCGGTCATACGCCTGATCAGGCGCTCACCGTGCTTGCCGTCAAAAGCCTTCTCGTCGTTAAAGATCTGGTAGGCACGCTGGCGGCGCGAGGCAACCGGCGTATCGGCACCTCGGTTCTGCTCGATCCAGGCCTGGATGATTGCGATTTCCTCGGCAATCTTGCGGTTGGACATCTCGTTGTGCTGAGTGCGTTGCGGAGCCTTTTTGCCGTCCTTGCCCTCGACCTTTACGATCTGTGTCTGCTGCTCCTTGATCTTGGAGAGCGCCATAGGCGTGGGGACAACCTTGAGCAGCTGCCTGCCTAAAACGCGGGCAAGGGCAAACGCCGAGACCTCGCCGTGGACGGACGACTTGGGCTGCTGGGCAGCAGTATCTGCTGCGGCAGACTCCGGCTTCTTCTGAGACTTGCGCTTAGAATCGCCTTGGGAATTGCGCTCGCGCTTCGGCATAGGCGCCTGCTTCTGCGGACGATCGGACTTGCTCTCCTTCGCCGGCTGGCGCTTAGGCTGCCCCGAAGAAACCTCGACCTTCGCATCCTCGTCCTGTGGCATGGTCTTCTCGGCTGCAGTCTCGGCATGGGAACTGCGGCCCCCACGATGGCGACGGCGGCGAGGCTTGCTCGACGCGCCCTGCTCCGCCTGCTCATCAGTAGGCTGCTGGCCCTTGGCCTCGGCATCAACCTCAAGCTGCGGCTCAACAGGCTTCTGTTCGCGAGCCGCCGGCTCAACGGCCTTCTTGTCCTTCTCGTCCTGAGTGGTCGAAGCCGGCTCGCTCTTCTCCTGATGCCTTACGGGATACGCGCGCCCCGCAAAACCACGTCCGGGACGACACGAACCCGGAGCCCTCTTGGCAGACTCCTCAACATCGTCTGCAACCTCAGAAGACTCTTCAACCTCACGCGCGGCATCCTGCTGTGCAGTCTTAAAGTGAGCACCGCGACGACGCTTGGGCTCTTGGGCCTCCACGGGCTTTTGCTCCCTCGCGGGCTTCTGCGACTCGGCAGCAACCTCGGTCTCAAGAGCCTCAGCATCCGTCTCACCCTTTCGAGCAACGGCGCGACGGAAGCGCTCCTGCTGGGCGCGGCGCTGCGCATCGCGCTTGCCACCCCCGCCAAAACCGCCGCGTCCTGCCTTGGCCGTAAAGGCACGAACGACGCTCTCGTCAAGCAGCTCGTCGGTATCGACATGCTCGCGCGGAGCCGTTTCCACCGAAGCGGGCGCCTCGACAACGTCCTCGACGGCCTCTTCGGCAACCTCGACGGGCCGCTCCTGGGCATCGTTAATCTCGGCATTGATGGTATAGAACGCCGGGCGCCCGTTAATGCCGCTACCCTCGATCTTTGTCACGATATTTGCCGCGATAAGCTCATCGCGCATCGCCTTGGTGTCACATTCCTTATCGACGGAGCGGAAAATCTGCGCCAGCGCACTCGACTTAATCTTGAGCGCCTTGCGGCA
>CABSMK010000236.1 GCA_902478825.1 uncultured Collinsella sp. | reverse complement strand
CCTCGAGCACCACGCGAGAGCGCAGGCCGTTTTGCAGCAGCGTCTGCTGGGCCTCGGCAAGGCCAAGCTCCAGCGGCAGACCCGCGTGCCAGATAGAGTCGCGCGCAGCGGCACCCGAGCCGCCATTGTGGCCGCTGATCAAGATCTTGTCGGCAGCGCCCTTGGCCACGCCGGTGGCGATGGTGCCGACGCCGGCCTCGCTGACCAGCTTGACCGACACGCGTGCGCCGGGATTGGCGTTCTTAAGATCGAAGATAAGCTCCGCCAGGTCCTCGATGGAGTAGATGTCGTGGTGCGGCGGAGGCGAGATCAGGCCGATGCCGGGCGTGGACTGACGGACCTCGGCAATCCAGGGGTAGACCTTCTTGCCGGGCAGGTGGCCGCCCTCGCCGGGCTTGGCGCCCTGGGCCATCTTGATCTGAATCTCGAAGGCGCTGCACAGGTAGCGGCTCGTCACGCCAAAGCGCGCGCTTGCCACCTGCTTGATGGCGGAATTCTTGGAGTCACCGTTGGCCAGCGGGGTCTCGCGACGCGGATCCTCGCCGCCCTCGCCCGAGTTGGAACGGCCGTGCAGGCGGTTCATGGCGATGGCCATGCACTCGTGTGCTTCCTTGCTGATGGAGCCGTACGACATGGCGCCGGTGTTAAAGCGGCGGACGATGTTGAGCGCGGGCTCCACCTCGTCGAGCGAAACCGGCGTGCGACCGTTGGCATTAAAGTCCAGCAGGTCACGCAGGCGCACGGCACGGCCGGTGCGGTGCAGGCGGGCGCTGTACTCCTTAAAGGTGTCGTAGCTGTCCTCGCGGCAGGCGGTCTGCAGCAGGTAGACGGTCTGCGGGTCGATAAGGTGATCCTCGCCGCCGAGCGGGCGCCACTTGGTCAGACCCAGCGTGGGCAGCTGATCGGGAGCCGGGCTCTTAAGGATAGCGAGCGCGGCGTCGTAGCGCTCATTCTGCTCGCGCTCAACGTCCTCGACACCCATACCGCCCACACGGCTCACCGTGCCGGCGAAATACGCGTTGACGAACTCCGGAGTGAAGCCCACGGCCTCGAAGATCTGCGCGGAGTGGTAGCTCTGCACCGTGGAGATGCCCATCTTGGACATGATGGAGACGATGCCGGCGGTCGCAGCCTTGTTGTAGTTGGCGATGCCCTGCTCGGCTGTCACGTCCAGATCGCCGTGCGCCGCCAAGTCGCGAATGCACGCATGCGCGTTGTACGGATAGATGCCGCTCGCGGAGTAGCCCACCAGCGCCGCAAAGTCGTGCGGGGACACGGCGTCGCCACACTCCACCACGATGTCGGCAAAGGTACGCACGCCGGCGCGGATCAGGTGGTTGTGCACGCAGCCCACGGCGAGCAGCGACGGTACGGGCACCTCGCCCGCAGCGGCACGATCGCTCAACACCACGATGTTCACGCCGTCGCGAACCGTGGCCTCGACGTCTTCGGCAACCTGCTTGAGTGCAGCCTGCAGCGCGCCCTCACCCGCGTCGCGGCGGTACACGGCACGGAAACGGCGGGTCTTAAAGCCCACGCGGTCGATGGCGCAGATACGCTCGAACTCCTCCTCGCTCAGCAGCGGACGCTCCAGGCGCACCAGCTGACAGGCCGTACGGGAGTCCTCGAGCAGGTTGCCGTGGTTGCCCAGGTAGAGCGTGGTTGAGGTGACCATATGCTCGCGAAGAGCGTCGATCGGCGGGTTCGTGACCTGGGCGAACAGCTGATAGAAGTAGTCGAAGAACGAACGCGTCTTCTTGGACAGACAGGCCAGCGACGCATCGATGCCCATCGAGGCGAGCGGGGCCTTGCCCTGCTGGGCCATGGGACGCACGACCTCGTCGACGTCATCCCAGTGGTAGCCGAGCTTTGCCATACGCACGGCGGCGGGCACCTCAGCGTCCTCGGCGGGCGTTGCCGCAACGGGCTCATCGAGCGCGTCAACGGTCAGCGTCTCCTCGGCAATCCAATCACGGTAGGGCTTTTCCTTGGCATAGCGGGCGCGCAGCTCGTCGTTGTAGATCACGCGGCCGCGGGCAAAATCGACCTCGAGCATCTGGCCCGGCCCCAGACAGCCGCTCGTCAGGATGTTCTCGGGGCTCACCTCGATGGTGCCCACCTCGCTTGCCAGCATAAAGCGACCGTCGCGCGTCACATAGTAGCGGGCGGGACGCAGGCCGTTACGGTCGAGGGCGGCACCCAGCG
>CABSMK010000235.1 GCA_902478825.1 uncultured Collinsella sp. | reverse complement strand
GAGACAGGCTGTTAGCTTGTGGCACTGAATAGTTTAGGCTTCGTCGACGATCTTAAGGCCGCGCGTGTGATCGATCTCGTTGAGGAGGTTAACGCGACGCTCGTGACGACCACCCTCAAACTCGGCGTCGAGCCACTCGTCGACAATCATCTTGGCGAGTTCGGAGCCCACGACGCGGGCGCCAAAGGCGAGCACGTTGGTATTGTTGTGCATGCGGGAGAGCTTGGCGCTGAAGGGCTCGGAGCACACAACGGCGCGTACGCCCTCGACCTTGTTGGCAGCTAGGCTAATCCCGACACCGGTGCCACAGATGAGGATGCCCAGGTCGACGTCGCCGTTGGCAACGGCCTTACCCACCTTGTAGCCGGCGATGGGGTAGTCAAAGCTCTCGGAGGTGTCGGTGCCAAAGTTCACGACCTCGCAGCCGCGCTCCTTCAGGTGCTCGGAAATGATGTTCTTGAGCTCGACGGCGGCGTGGTCGTTACCGATACCGATCTTCATGGATGGTTCCTCTCTGGTCTGTGCGGCGCAAATGCTAAAGGTGTTTACCGCGTTCGACTGCATGATAGCGCGACTTTTGCGTAAACGCTCGGGCGTTTTTTGGTCAAACGCTTTAGCATGCAACAAGACCGGCTTCTCGTGAATGAATGTCGTCAGTTTGCGCTTGAGCGCCGTCTGCCGGAACCATGGTTGCGGTTTTTGATGCATTGTTATCAAATAAAAGAACTAATTATTTTCGAGAGCCCAGTCCGTTATACAAGTAGGAGATACCTATGCCTACCGATTCCCTTCGTGATGCCGCGTTTTGCGATGTTTTGAACCGCGAGCTTGTCTGTGCGCTCGGCTGCACCGAGCCCATTGCCGTTGCCTATGCAGCGGCACTGGCGAGCCAGACGCTCGGTTGCGAGCCCGATCATATGGACGTTGCCTGCTCGGGCAACATCATCAAGAACGTTAAGAGCGTGACCGTGCCCAACTCGGGTGGTATGCACGGTATTGAGGCGGCAGCCGTGCTGGGTGCCGTGGGTGGCGACGCTAAGAGCGCTCTCGAGGTGCTCGAGAGCGTTAACGATGAAGACCGTGCACGCGTGGCCGAGCTCCTCGCCGACGCCGGCTACTGCGATGTGTCGCTTGTCGAAGGTGTGCCCAACCTCTACATCAAGGTGACTGCGACGGCCGGGGGCCATACCGCGGTCGTCGAGATTACCGATCACCACACTAATGTCACGTGCCATACCCTCGATGGTATTCCGGTATGCGGCAAGTCGGCGGGGGAGTGTGCCGCCTGCGCCGAGCGCGTGGTGGCCGAGCGTGCGGCGGATAAGGCCGATACCCCTATGAGCATTGAGTCCATCATCGACTTTATCGAGGACGGTGACATTGAGGACGCCCGCGCTGCCGTTGAGCGTCAGATTGAGCTGAACGGCGCGATCAGCGCCGAGGGCCTGGCGCACACTTGGGGTGCCGAGGTGGGCCGCACACTGCTGGGCGCTCGTGCCGATGACGTTGCCTGCCGTGCCCGTGCCCGTGCGGCCGCCGGGTCCGACGCCCGTATGAACGGCTGCGCGCTGCCGGTCGCCATTGTGTGCGGCTCGGGCAACCAGGGCATTACCTGCGCACTGCCCGTTATGGAGTATGCCGAGTACCTGCGCTGCGACCACGAGCGCCTGGTGCGCGCCGTGATGCTGTCCGATCTTATCGCCGTGCATATCAAGAGCTATATTGGTGCGCTTTCGGCGTTTTGCGGTGCTATTTGCGCCGCGTGCGGCGCCGGCGCCGCGATTACCTGGCTGTGCGGCGGCACGCGCGAGCAGATTGGCGCCACGGTCTCGAATACGCTCGGTAACGTGGGCGGCATCGTGTGCGACGGCGCCAAGGCGAGCTGTGCCGCCAAGATCTCGGCTGCCGTCGATGCGGCGATTCTGGGCCATGATATGGCCATGCAGGGTCGCGGCTTCCGCGCCGGCGAGGGCCTGATCCAAGATACCGTTGAGCAGACAATCGCCAGCATGGGCTACGTGGGCCGTGTGGGTATGAAAGATACCGACGTCGAGATCCTCAACATCATGATCGGCAAAACCCAGGTTTGTTAGTTACGCGGTTTTACCAAACCGCGTAACCGGTCGACGCTGCAAGCCCGCCAGAGCGGCAATCTGCCTTTCAACTTCGGCGGCATGACCAGAAGGTCAATGCCGCCTCGTTTCAAGGCACCTTGCTC
>CABSMK010000234.1 GCA_902478825.1 uncultured Collinsella sp. | reverse complement strand
TTCCGCAAACCATTGCCTATATCGAGGGCGTGTTGGCACCGCTCGCTTGCGAGGTGACCCATCCGTGCCCCAGCTGCGTCTGCGCTTTCTTCGACGCCGGCGTTGGTGCCGCGCATGCCACGGCGATTCGCGCCGATATGGATGCGCTGCCCATTGCCGAGGCAACAGGGGCAGCGTTCGCCTCGACACATCCCGGCAAGATGCACGCTTGCGGACATGACGGACACATGGCCATGGCACTTGCCGCCGCGACGTATGTCGACCGTACGATTCGCGAGCAGCCGGGCGCCATTAGGCGCAACGTACTCTTTGTGTTTCAGCCGGCCGAGGAAACGACAGGTGGTGCCAAGACGGTATGCGAGAGCGGTGTGTTCGAGCGCTATGGGGTGGATCGCATCTTCGGCTTCCACGTGTGGCCCGATCTGCCCGCCGGCACGTTGGCGAGCTGCTCCGGTCCGCTGCTGGCGCGTTCGAGCGAGACGCATATCCATATTCACGGTACGAGCATCCACATCGCTAAGACCTATGGTGTGCCGGTCGAGGAGTCGCACGATGCGGCGCTGGCGGCTGCCAAGTTCTTGGTTGCCGAGCGCGAACTGATGGACGAGCTGGGCACCGACGAGCCCTGTATCGGTAAGTTTGGTCTGCTGCAGGCCGGTACGGTTTGCAACGCGGTGGCGGGGGAGGCCCATGTGGCCGGAAGCCTGCGTGTGTTTACGGACGACATGTTCGACCGGGCGCGCGAAGGCGTGCGCCGCGTGCTGGACGATGCCTGTGCCGCAACGGGCTGCACGTATGATCTCGACTTTGCCGAGGGCTATCCGCCGGTCGACAACGACCCCGAGTTGTTTGCCAGCGTCGCGCCTGCCTTGCCCGGGCTGCAGCTTGTGGAGGAACCGCTGCTGATCGCCGAGGATTTCGCGTTCTATCAACGCCATCTGCCGGGCGTGTTTTTCCTGCTGGGCACGGGTATGCCAGAGGACCAAGACAACCCGAGTGATTCGGATGGCTGCCCCGCCTATGCCACAAGCGCTCTGCATACCGATAGCATGCTCTTCGACGAGGAAATCCTTCTCAAAGGCCTCGATGTCTACAAACGATTACTTTCGCTTGACTAAGGCGTGAAGGACTATTTGTTCTAGAAAACACGAACAAACGTACGATATAATAGAGATGTAAGTCTATAGAAACGTTTGACGTTACTAACGTAAGGCGATACTATGATTGCATCGTATAAAGATGAGGATACCGAACGCTTTGCCATGGGTGTGCGGGTCAGGAGGTTCGTGCCCTTTGAGCGTGTTGCGTTGAGGAAGATTCGCCAACTGCAGGTTTGTGCTTCGCTTGATGATCTTCGCGTTCCGCCGGGCAACCGCCTGGAAGCTTTGAAGGGCGATCGTGCCGGTCAATATAGCATCCGTGTTAACGAGCGCTATCGGGTCTGTTTTGAGTGGAGACAGGAGATGGCTTGGAATGTCGAAATCGTCGATTATCACAAGTGATGAGACCTCGGCCGATTTGCTGTCGCCGGTGACCCCTGGTGAGCTTCTCAAAGAGGAGTTTCTTGTTCCCATGGGCATTTCTCAATATCGCCTTGCGAAAGAGACCGGGATTCCGGCTCAGCGTATCGGGCAGATTGTCTTGGGAAAACGTCGCGTGACGGCCGACACCGACCTCCGTCTTTGCCGTTATTTTGGCCTGACGGATGGTTATTGGCTGCGCGCTCAGGTGGCGTTTGACCTTGAGGCCGAGAAAAGGCGGATCGAACCGGAACTCGACAAGATCGTTCCTGTTCAGCAGGCTATCGCACTGTAGTGCTCAAAGATGATGGGGGTGGCGCGGCGATGAGGCGACGCCGACAGTCTGCCGTATATAGTCCGGGTGGATGCGGGTGCGGTTTGCTGCTGCTTCCGGTCATCGCTGTGGGCATTGGCGTGATGTTTGTGCTTGCTGGGCTGGCTACGGCGGCACTCGTACTGTTTATCACTGCTATCGGCGTGACGATTTGGCTTTATCGCAGTCGTGAGCAGCGCCGCGCCGACGGTAAGACCAATGTAGGATGGATTGCTTTTTTGTCATCGCCTACCTGCTGAGCATCAGCTATTTGGCCTTCTTTATCCTGTTGCTTGTGAGCACCTTTACCGGGGAATCCGTCACGGTGGGTTGATGCACTGCCAGCAGACGGTTGCGCAAAGTACGTTTGCTCGGCGTTTGGATAACTGCATTGGCCGTTTAC
>CABSMK010000233.1 GCA_902478825.1 uncultured Collinsella sp. | reverse complement strand
GGAGGACAACTCGCTGCTGCTGCGCCGCGCCTTTGAGGGGGCTGTCGTCGAGGCCGCCCGCCGCGCCGCAGCCAACTATACGCTCGCGGTGCCGCAGTTCTACGGCGGCCGGATCCAATTGCTCTTGCCGCTGTGCCTAACCGGCGACAAGCCCGAGCTGGCGCTGACCATCCAGCGCGAGGACGGCTTCTACGCAGCGCGCACCTGCCTCACGCTCGACATGGCCTACAACAACGCGCGACTTATCTGCCGACCCGAAACCTCGTGGATCAAGCGATAAAGGGTGGTTTAGCTGCAGTTTTTCCGATTGCTTTGGTTGTTTTGGCTTGGCTAGCACCCACGAATTTAAAATCGGGGGCAAAAAGTTCTTGGTAAACCACGCGCGGCTATGATAGTATCTCTTTTGCCGAAAGGCGACGGGCGATTGGCTCAGGGGTAGAGCATATCCTTCACACGGATGGGGTCACAAGTTCGAATCTTGTATCGCCCACCATCTAAAGTACAGGTCAGAGGTGTTAAGCCTCTGGCCTTTTTCTTTTTGATACCAAGGGTGATTCCAAAACGAATCGTAGTCGTATAAGGCGTCATTTTTTTCGCACCCTTTTTGCTGACGCCATTGCATGTTTTGTATAAAACTCATGCGTATTTTCATTGAATTCCCCATGTGATCCGCGCGCAAATGTGGAGACAGGGACCACATGCCCAAAGCTCCTTCCAGCGGTTTTCTATCACACGACGGTTTTTCGGCGGAACTCGGCATGCTTTTGTCAGCATTTGGTTTGCTTCCCGTACTTACCCGCATGACGGCCCCGTAGATAATCGCCTTGCCCGCAATCCGTACGGCCTATGGCCGATACCAGGGGAGGCCACATGGACGATATCGTCTGCGCAAACACCGCATTCCGCTACTGGCGCTGCCCGCCCCAGGTGCGCGATCTCTACCCACGCCTACCTAGCTCCGAAGATGGGTGGCTTGCTCTATCCCGAGCTCCTTTCGTAACCGATGTCTTCAAGACCCCGATCATCACTGTTGCTTCGCCAGGTTGTTGTAATCACCACTCGGGATTGCGCTCCACTATTCGCTGGGAAGGGGTATCGGATGCCGGAACAACAATCGACACTCATTTTGGCTTTAGTGTCACCAATCCGCTTAACACGTTATTTACTATGACGCGCTTTGTGTCCCAAATAGATCTCGTACTGGCTATGTACGAACTTTGCGGCTGGTTTTCTGTTTTCGAGCCGGCTCCCGCTGCCGAAATGCAGTTAAAAATGGCGGTAGAGGAGAATCGTAATTCCAGCACGCAGGATCTGCTCGAACTTGGAGAGGGCGAAGACGAGGTTCCTTGGAAACGAGTTTATGCCCGCGCAACCGTAAAGGACCCAGATAATGATGACCAAACGATCAAGCGTGAAGATGGAAGAGAGGTTACGAAACTCAATGGTACCTCTCTTTGGATGAGAAAGCCGCTCATCGAGCTGAGCGACCTGCATCGATTCGCCGACAAGGTCAAAAGTCAAATGTGGGGAAAACAGTTTTATGATGCCGCTCAGCAGGTTATCGGCATTGCCGCGTCTCCACTCGAGGTCGCGGGGGTCCTACTTCTAAGTCGTTCTCGACGTCTAGGTGGTTCAGGATTCAGATACGTATACCTCAACGATTTAACCCCTCTATCCGAGGAAGCCCAAAGCATCGCAGGTCAAAAGGTTTGCTACGGTGACATCGTGATTGTAAACCCAATCCTAATGAAGGCAGCAATTATCGAAATCCAAGGTGAGGTCATCCATGGGTCAGGCGCGGTACTTGACCAAGATGCGGAGCGCATGACTGCGCTCCAGAGCATGGGTTTCGATGTGTTCCTGGTAACCCACGATATGCTTAACGACAAAAAACAGCTAGACGCCATAGTCAAAAGCGTCTGCAGTCGTTTGGGGATTCGATATAAAGCCAAATCCGAGGCAATGAAGCGCGCCGAGACGCGACTGCGAGCAAATGTTCTGTGCAACTGGTTGGAACTCGGAAATTAGCCGGCGACAAGGCGCTAGAACGACCTAGTTTTCCTGCTAGTGAATTAGTATCATTTCAAAACCATGCCGGATTACGGGGCTGGACCCGGACCGGCCGTCCATACCCTGCATTTCGCTGAATGCGCAAGTCGTCTACCTGCGGTTTTGATTTTACCGATTACGGCATGCTCGGGGGTTCCCGGCCTGGCCCCGTAAACCGGCATGGTTTTGAAATCGCC
>CABSMK010000232.1 GCA_902478825.1 uncultured Collinsella sp. | reverse complement strand
GGCATGACCAGAAGGTCTATGCCGTCCTCTTTTCATGCCAATTTGTTCGCTCTGGCGACCGCTCGCTGACGTTGTCAGAGCATCGGCGTTGCCTTGGCCGTTGGAAATAATCCCAGATGTAGTCGTTGGGGACGTTCTTAAATGACTAGTCATAAGGGACACTCTTGCCGGCACTTGGGGACAGTCCCTAAGTGTCGGCAGATTGGGACATTCCTTTGCAAGATGGCGCTGAAGATTGTCCCCGACGACTAGTCGTTTAAGAACGTCCCCAACGACTGGTCGTTTAATGCACCAGTTTCTGTCGAGTCGGTGCTCTTTGCGGGTTGCCCGTATAATGGTCTGCGTATGAACCGCAACCAAGGAGTTCCAGTTTATGGACCAGAGTCTTTTTAAATTCGACCTGATCGCCGAGGATCCGACCACGCACGCGCGCGCCGGCGTGCTGCATACCCCGCACGGCGACATCGAGACGCCGATCTTTATGCCCGTGGGCACCAAGGCAAACGTCAAGGGCATTCCTACCGAGACCGTCAAGCAGCTCGGCGCCCAGATCGTGCTTGCCAATACCTATCACCTGTCCATGCGCCCCGGCGAGGACACCATCGCCGAGCTGGGCGGACTGCACAAGTTTATGAACTGGCACGGCCCCATCCTCACCGACTCGGGCGGCTTCCAGGTCTTTAGCCATAACGACGCCGTCAAGCTCACCGACGAGGGCGTGCGCTTTATCGTCAATGACTACGACGGCCGTCACGTGTTCTGGACGCCCGAGGACAACATGGAAATCGCCATGAAGCTCGGCTCCGACATCTGCATGCAGCTCGACCAATGCCCCGGCTATCCTGCCACACGCGCCTACGTCGAGCGCGCGGTGGAGCTGTCGAGCATGTGGGCCGAGCGCTGCTACAAGGCTCATACCCGCGATGACCAGGCACTCTTTGGTATCGTTCAGGGCGGCATGCATCTGGACCTGCGTCTGCGCTCGCTGCGCCATCTGGAGGAGTGCGGCGACTTCCCGGGCTACGGCATTGGTGGCTACTCGGTGGGCGAGGACCACGAGACTATGTTCGAGACGCTGGCGCCGCTGGTTTCCGAGTACATGCCTAAGCACAAGCCGCGCTACCTCATGGGCGTCGGCAACCCTACCACGCTCGTGCGCGGCGTTGGCGTGGGCATCGACATGTTCGACTGCGTGCTGCCGACGCGCACCGGCCGCATGGGTACGGCGTTCTCCAGTGAGGGTCGCCTCAACTTCCGTAACGCGCGCTTTGCGCACGACGACGGCCCCATCGACCCCACCTGCACCTGCCCGGTGTGCACGGGCGGCTACAGCCGCGCGCTCATCCGCCACATGGTCACGCAGAAGGAGATGCTCGGCGGCATTCTGCTGTCGATGCACAACATCTACTACCTGCTCAACCTTATGCAGCGTGCCCGCCAGGCCATTATCGAGGGCCGCTACGGCGCGTTCGTGAGTGACTGGATGAACAGTCCTGCGGCGGTGGACTACTAAGAGCGGCGCGGGCGCTTGCAGAGCGCTGGCAACGGCAAGGGGCGAGCGCTGGCCGGTCATCGCGTTCGCTAACACGGTCTGCGCGACCGCTGACCGATAGCTTGCAAGCACTTGATGCATCGTGGGTACCATACCGAATGGTTGATGTTCGGGCGGGTGTTTGGCGCATGGCGTCGACCCCGCCCGTTTTTCTTTTTCTCGATAGGAGTACCCATGATTAAGAACGAGAATGTCGAGGGCGAGCCTGCCTACGACGAGACGTACCGCCGCGGCCCCGTGTTCATGCGCGGCCCCATGATTCCTAAGGACAACACCTACGCCAACCTGCTGGCGCCCGAGGAGTCGACCGACTGGCTGCATGCCGACCCCTGGCGCGTGCTGCGCATTCAGGCAGAGTTTGTCGACGGCTTTGGCGCGCTTGCCGAGCTCGGGCCCGCGGTGACCATCTTCGGTAGCGCCCGCACGCCCAAGACCGATCCGCTCTACAAAGCGGCGCGTACCGTCGGGCGCAAGATCGCGCAACGTGGCGTGGCGGTCATCACCGGTGGCGGCCCCGGCATCATGGAGGCGGCCAACAGGGGAGCGGCGAGTGTCAACGGCAAGTCAGTTGGCCTGGGCATTGAGTTGCCGCACGAGCATGGGCTCAATAAATACGTGAACCTCGGCATGGACTTCCGTTACTTCTTTGTGCGCAAGACCATGTTCGTCAAATACAGCTCGGGTGCTATCGTGTTTCCCGGCGGTTTTGGCACGCTCGACGAGATGTTCGAGGTGCTCACGCTGGTGCAGAC
>CABSMK010000231.1 GCA_902478825.1 uncultured Collinsella sp. | reverse complement strand
ACCCCAAGGCTAAGGACGAGGAGACGCTCGCGCTCATCCAGCACCTCACCCCTAGCCAGCGCTTCGACAAGCTGCTCGAGAACCAGCAGGTCTTGGCCGAGCCCATCGTGCGCAACGGCAAAAAGGCCACCGTCGGTTATTGCCCCGATGTATGGGGAGCCTGGGAGTAGCCTGTGTTATTTGCCGGCGCGTGGGTATAAGAGCAGGCGTTTGGCATATGATTCAACTGTAAGCCATGTCTAACAAAGGAGGGCACATGCCCAACAAACCCGTGAAAATCATCATGCTTACCGGATACCTCGGTGCCGGCAAGACCACGCTGCTCAACCACATCCTCGCTAACGACGGCGGTATCCGCGCCGCCGTGATCGTCAACGATATTGGCGAGATCAATGTGGACGCCAGCCTCATCGCCGACGGCGGCCTTTCCGAGACCGACGACCTCATCCCGCTCACCAACGGCTGCATTTGCTGCACGCTTTCGGACGACCTTGCTAACCAGCTGCAGGGCATCGCCGATTCGGGCAACTTCGATTACATCATCATCGAGGCCTCGGGCATTTGCGAGCCCATCCCCATCGCCTACACCATCTCGAGCTTCTGCGACGAGGCCAAGGTGGGCGGCGAGCCCAAGCTCGCACTCGACAACATCGTGGCCGTGGTCGACTGCGCCCGCATGTACGACGAGTTCAACGGCGGCCGCGACCTGCTGGCTGAGGATATCGACGAGGACGACATCGAGAGCCTGCTCATCCAGCAGATCGAGTTCTGCTCCACGCTGATCCTCAACAAGACCGATACCGTAACGCCTGAGCAGATCGCCGAGCTCAAGGCCATCGTGCGCAGCCTGCAGAAGGACGCCGTGATCGTCGAGGCCCAAAACGGCGAGGTCCCCATGGAGGAGCTGCTCGACACCGACCGCTTCGACTTTATGCGCGCCTACAACTCCGCCGCCTGGATCGAGGCCATGGAGCATCCCGAGGAGCACGACGACCCCGAGGTGCTCGAGTACGACATCGAGACCTTTGTATACTCGCGCCGCAAGCCGTTTGACCTGCAGAAGTTCACCGATTTTGTTGAGCAGGAGTGGCCCGACGAGGTCATCCGCGTCAAGGGTCCGCTGTGGCAGACCGGCGATCCGGACATGTGCTACATGTTTGAGCAGGCCGGCCACCAGATGCGCCTGATGGAGAACGGCCTGTTTGTCGACTCGGCGCCCGAGGGCGAGAAGCAGAAGATCATCGACGAGAACCCCGAGATCATGCAGATTTGGGACGACGAGACGGGCGACCGCATGACGAGCCTGTGCATCATCGGCCGTCACATGGACAAGGATGCGCTCATCGCCTCCCTTGATGCCTGCCTGACTGACTGGCACCGCGCCTAGGTTTATCCAAGCGGGCATTTTTCCGCTACGTAACCGCCAAACCACCACGAAGGTGCCTGTCCCCTTCGTGGTGGTTTTTCGTTCTGAGCCAAGGAGATTCATGTTCAATATCGTGCTGTATGCGCCCGAAATTCCGGCCAATACGGGCAATATCGGCCGTACCTGCGTGGTCACCGGCGCCCGTCTACATCTGGTGGAGCCACTGGGCTTTTCGCTCGACGACAAGACGGTACGTCGCGCCGGCCTGGGCTACTGGCAAAACTTGGACGTGACCACCTATGCCAGCTGGGAGGATTTCCTTGCGCGCAATGGTCTCTCCCCTGCCGACGAACGCCTGCATCTGCTGACCAAAAAGGCACGCCGCACCTATGCGCAGAGTACCTACCGCGACGGCGACTATTTGGTCTTTGGCAGCGAGAGTTCGGGCATTCCCGAGCCACTGCTTGCCGCGGCGCCCGAGCGTTGCGAGCGCATCCCCATGCTGCGCGATTGCGACTCACTCGATAACGCCGAGGCTTGGGAAGCCCACGAGGAATCGCTCGGGCATACCGAGGACAGCCACGAGGCCATCCTTCAACAGGACATCTGCGGCAACTTCGTCAACCCGGACGACTACCGCATCAGCGCACTCAACCTCTCCAACAGCGCCGCCATCGTCCTCTACGAAGCCCTGCGCCAAAAAGGTTTTCCGGGAATGTGACAAAGGAACTGTCCCTTTGTCACATTCAAGCGCCACGTCGATGACACACACGCCTGATTGATGCTCTAGATAACGAACAAACACTTTTAATCAGAATTAACTAAAATAAAATGAAGTTAAACGGCGGTGTGAAAGGAGGGCCTAGTGAAATATCTCGAGAACCCGTTTACCCCCAGTTTTGGTGAGGTTCCTGCCCATCTCGCTGGCAGACAACAGATTATTCGGGATTTGGACCGTGC
>CABSMK010000230.1 GCA_902478825.1 uncultured Collinsella sp. | reverse complement strand
CCTCTCTATTCGTCGGCAGCGTCAGATGTGTATAAGAGACAGCAACAGATTATTCGGGATTTGGACCGTGCCTTCTTGAGCCAGCGCAGGCGCCCAGAATTGACCTCGATCTTCTCAGGCGCGCGTGGAACCGGTAAAACCGCTCTCATGTCATCGCTTGCGACAAGGGCGGAATCCCACGGCTGGATAGCCGTAAAGACGACCGCGCTCCCGGGAATGCTTGAGGAAATCGAGTTCGGGGCGAAACGTGCTGCCGGCCATCTTATCGACCCGTCTAACAACTTCGAAGTCACCGGTCTCGGAATTGCACCGCTCGGCAGCATCGAGGTCAATCACGTTCACGATGCCTCAACCTAGCGTTATCGCATGAGCGACATCATCGACCAGCTCAACGAGGCGGGCACCGGTCTGCTCGTCACGGTTGACGAGGTGGATCCGACACTCGACGAGATGATTCAGCTCGCAGCGACATATCAGCACTTTGTGACCGATGGGAAACGCGTCGCCCTGCTCATGGCGGGACTTCCCAACAACGTATCGACGTTGCTGAACCACAAGACGGTCTCGTTCCTTCGCCGCGCCCAACAGTATCATCTGGGTCGCATTGCCGACTATGACGTACGCGAGGCCTTGATTCGCACAATCCAGGAAAACGATCGTCTGGCAGATGCTGAGGGAATCGATAGAGCCGTTCGCTCGATCTCTGGTTTTCCCTTCCTATTGCAACTCGTAGGCTACCGTGCCTGGGATCTCACAAGCGATTCGAAGGAAATCTCGTCACGCGATTTTGACCTGGGAATCAAAATCGCGCGCGACGAGATGGACGACCGAATCCTCGCGGCAACCTATCGGGAACTCACTGCAGAGGACAAGCGATTCCTCATCGCCATGCTCGATGACGAGGAAGAGTCCACCACCGCTGACCTTGTCGAGCGCCTTAAGCGTTCGCCACAGCAGGTCTCCCGCTACCGACGCCGCATGATAGATGCCGGCATCATCGGGGAACGAGGACGAGGGCTCGTCGCATTTGAATTGCCATTCTTCCGCGACTATCTCGCGGCTCAATGCGTGAAATAGACATCAATGAGGCAAAGGGGCTGCCCCTTTGCCTCATTGTCTATAGGTAGCGTCCGGTAATGCTCTTGGAGCAGACCGCGATATCCGCCGGCGTGCCGGCGCAGACGATTTGCCCACCGGCGTCGCCACCGCCTGGGCCCATGTCAATCACATAGTCGGCGTTACGGATAAGGTCGAGGTCGTGCTCAATCACAATCACCGTGGCGCCCTTGGTAACGAGGCCGTCAAACACGTTCAACAGTACCTGAACATCGAGCGGATGTAGTCCGATCGTGGGCTCGTCGAATACGAATACGGCATCATCCTGCACGCGGCCCATCTCGCTCGCGAGCTTAAGGCGTTGTGCCTCGCCGCCCGAGAGCGCCGGCGTGGGCTCACCGAGTGTGAGATAGCCCAAGCCTAGGTCGTGCAAGGTCTGCAAGCGCGCCTGGACTTTCTTGAGTCCCACCGTGGCGTCGAGGGCCTCGTCCACGCTCATGTCCATGAGCTGCGGCAACGTCAGCAAGCTCCCGTCCTTACCCCCGCGATGGATATGCGAGGCGGCCTCGGCGTAGCGCGAACCGCGACATGCCGGACAGACGATCTCGACATCGGGCAAAAACTGCACGTCAAGCGATATCGAGCCCGTGCCGTCACACGTAGGGCAGCGCAAGGCGCCGGTGTTGTAGCTAAAGGCGCCCGCCTTGTAGCCGGCTGCCTTAGCCTCGGGCGTACGGGCGAAGGCGCGGCGCAGCTCATCATGGATGTCGGCATAGGTCGCTACCGTCGAGCGGACGTTGGCGCCGATGGGCGTGGCGTCAATCAGGTTGGCGCGGACAATGCCTTCGGCATCGACCCAACGCACGTGCCCTGGCAGGCGCTCGCAGGCTGCCTGCGCCTTAAGTGCCGGGATGAGCGTCTCGAGCACGAGCGTCGTCTTACCCGAACCCGAAACACCCGTAACCGCGACCAAGCGACCGCGCGGGATATCGACTTCGAGCGGCTTGACGGTATGGATGGCATCGGTCGCCACACGGATATGGCCCTGGTCGAACATTTCGTCGTCAGTCACCTGTGGGCGCAAGCGCTTGGACTCTGCGCGCAAAAACGGGGCGATGCGGCTGCTTTGCGATTGTTCGACCTCGTCTACCGTACCAGCGGCGATCACATTGCCGCCGCCTGCTCCGGCAACGGGGCCCATCTCGACCAGATAGTCGGCTTCCGCCAGTACGCGCGTGTCGTGGTCGACAACAACCACGGTGTTGCCGTCATCCACC
>CABSMK010000229.1 GCA_902478825.1 uncultured Collinsella sp. | reverse complement strand
AGATCTTGACCCATGAACATACGTTAGGAGCAATCATGCCAAACGAGAACAGCTACGAAGTCGCGCTGCAAAAGAGCAACGCCATTCGCGAGGGCCTGGCCAATACGCCCGAGAAGTTCACCATGCTTACCGGCGACCGCCCCACCGGCCGTCTGCACCTGGGTCACTACTTTGGCACCCTCAAGGGCCGCGTGGAGCTGCAGAACATGGGCGCCAGGACCAACGTACTCATCGCCGACTACCAGGTCATCACCGACCGCGACACCACCGAGCACATCCAGGACAACGTGTACAACATGGTCATGGACTACCTTGCCTGCGGTATCGACCCCGACAAGACCATGATCTACGCTCACTCCGCCGTGCCCGCCGCCAACCAGCTCATGCTGCCGTTCCTGTCGCTGGTCTCCGAGGCCGAGCTGGCGCGCAATCCCACGGTCAAGGCCGAGATGGAGGCCTCGGGCCACGAGCTTACCGGCCTTCTGCTCACCTACCCGGTGCACCAGGCCTGCGACATTCTGTTCTGCAAGGGCAACGTCGTGCCGGTCGGTCGCGACCAGCTGCCGCACATCGAGCTCACCCGCACCATCGCCCGCCGCTTTAACAACCGCTACGGCAAGGTGTTCCCCGAGGTCGAGGCGCTGCTGTCCGAGACCCCGCTACTGCCCGGACTTGACGGTCGCAAGATGAGCAAGAGCTACGGCAACGCCATCAACATCTCGATGACCGCTGAGGAGACGGCCAAGCGCATCAAGAAGAGCCAGACCGACTCTGAGCGCATGATCACGTTCGATCCCGAGAACCGCCCCGGCGTGTCCGGTTTGCTTTCGACGGCCGCCATCTGCACCGGTCGCTCCGAGGTCGAAATTGCCGAGGAGATTGGCATGGGCGGCTCCGGCCAGCTCAAGAAGTACGTGACCGAGGCCGTCAACGAGTACTTCGCACCTATCCGCGAGCGTCGCCAGCGCTACGAGAACGATCTGGATTACGTGAAGGACGTGCTGCACGAGGGCAACCGTCGCGCCAACGAGATCGCCGATCAGACCCTGGCAGAGGTTCAGGACGCCATGGGCATGGTGTACTAGACCGATCTGCTGGCTTGAGCTTTCGATTGCTTTAGGGCGGGCGCTACGGCGTCCGCCTTTTTTGGAGCCGGACCGCTTCGGCTCCGTCCATCGCACCCCCTCGACAAACAGGAACAGGCCCGCCGGCAGCTAGTTGCCAGCGGGCCTGTTCCCGAAGTACACCGTTGAATCGCACAGAGGGGAGGAATGCGAATCAAACTCAACAGGGCAGGCTTTTTCATCGCCTATTGCCTGCTCCGTTGCTGAAACCAATATAGTTCACCGTGGTTTACTTTCTGACGGCAAAGTACGCCAACACACCTTCTCCATAAGTTAGCTCTGGTAAACCTACAGCGTAAAACCACCACAAAGGGGACACTGTCCCCTTTGTGGTGGTTTATGGCAGGTCGGTTAGTTGGCGGGCTGGAAGAAGGCTACGGCGACGGCGCCGGGGCCTACGTGGGTGCCGATGGTGGCGCCGATGGTGTGAACGGGCAACTCGCCCTCGGTGTGGCCAGCCCACAGTGCCGCGCTGTCCTCGACATACTTCTTGAGCACCGCATCCGAAAGGCCCGTATAGCCCAGCGCCAGCGGCATGGAAAAGTCGATGCCGCCTGACTTTTCGACCTTTTGGTTCAGCAGGTTGCGGCCGTTCTTGGAACCGCGCGCCTTGCCCAGCTGCACGATAAGGCCGTCCTCGACAGCCACCACGGGCTTCACGTTGAGCAGCGTGCCCACGGCGCCGGCCGCAGCAGATAGACGACCGCCGCGAACCAGGTACTCCAGCGTCTCGAGCAGGCCGATGACGGCCACGCGGTCACGCACGGCCTCGACGGCCGCCGCGATCTGGGCCGCACTACGGCCCTCGTCCACCAAGCGCAGCGCGTACTCGACCAGGACGCGCTCGCCGAGGGTGACATTGTTGCTGTCTACCACGAACACGTCGCCACCTGGTGCCTCGGCAAGTGCGGTACGGGCACTCTGGTTGGTGCCTGATAGCTTAGCGCCCACGGTAATAATCACAGCCTCATCGCCGGCCTCACGCGCCTCGGCAATAGCCTGCGAAAACGCGTACGGGTTGACCTGGCCGGTCTTGGGCAGCTCATCGCGCTCCACGAGCATCTCGTAAAAGCGCTGGTGATCGATGTCGACGCCATCCATGTACACATCGGTGCCAAAGGTGACGGACAGCGGCAAAACAGCCAGCGCCGGGTGTTCCGCCGGAGACAAATCGCTTGCGGAATCGGTAATAATGCGGACGGACATAACGAATCCTTTCTTGCGCAGGTCCCGCGC
>CABSMK010000228.1 GCA_902478825.1 uncultured Collinsella sp. | reverse complement strand
GCAGGACAACGAGCTGATCGAGATCTCGGCGGCCCGTCTTTCGGGCCGTGAGATCGTCGACCGTTTCGATACCTTCGTGCATCCCAAGCAGCTGATTCCCGCCGAGATTACCGAGCTCACGAGCATTACAAATGCCGATGTGGCAGATGCCCCGTCGGCCGTTGAGGCCGTCGCCGCTCTCGCCGATTTTGTCGGTGGTTGCCCGGTGATCGCACATAACGCCACGTTCGACCGCTCGTTTATCGAGTCGGTCAAAGGCGGCGTCAACGTGAGCGATATTTGGATCGATTCGCTGGCGCTGTCGCGAATCGCGCTTCCGCGCCTGGCCTCTCACAAGCTGTCTTTTATGGCCGATCTGTTTGGCTGTGACTCGGTATCACACCGTGCCAATGCCGACGTCGACGCCCTGTGTGGCGTATGGCGCGTGTTGCTCGTGGCGCTCACCGACTTGCCCCAGGGCCTCATGGCGCGCCTAGCCGACATGCATCCGGATGTGCCTTGGTCCTATCGTCCTATCTTCTCATTCTTGGCAGGGCAGAACCCTGGTTCTATCTTCTCTCTCAGCGCCGCTCGTGCTGACGTTCTCAAGGCCGATCGCGCCGACGATCGGGTGGACGCCGACGAACTGCCGGTCCTCAAGATGCCGAGTCGTGAGGAGATTGAGGCAGACTATGCGCCAGGTGGCCTGGTCAATCGCATGTATCCCACCTACGAGCCGCGTGATGAGCAGATCGCGATGGCGCTCGAGGTCCGCGATGCGCTGGTCACGGGCACTCATCGTGTAATTGAGGCGGGCACGGGCGTCGGCAAATCGATGGCCTATCTGGTGCCTTTTGCCGAGGCAGCACGCCGTAACAACATCACGGTTGGTATTGCGACCAAATCGAACAATCTTGCCGACCAGCTCATGTACCATGAGCTGCCAAAACTTGCCGAGCAACTGGACGGTGGCCTGTCATTTTGCGCTCTCAAGGGCTATGACCACTATCCGTGCCTGCGCAAGCTTGAGCGCATGAGCCGCGGCCAGGTCGAGATTACCACCAAGCGCGATCCGGCGGACACGCTCACGGCGGTCGCGGTCATTATGGCGTACGTCTGCCAATCAGCCGATGGCGACCTCGACTCGCTCGGCATTCGGTGGCGCAGCGTCAACCGCCCCGACTTTACGACGGCCTCGCGCGAGTGTGCTCGTCGCCTCTGCCCGTTTTTCCCTGATAAATGTTTGGTCCACGGCGCTCGCCGTCGTGCAGCGCATGCCGACGTGGTGGTCACCAACCATTCCCTGCTGTTCCGCAATGTCGCGGCCGAGGGCAGGATTTTACCTCCGATTCGTCATTGGGTAATCGACGAGGCCCATTCCATCGAGCGCGAGGCGCGCCGTCAGTGGGCGCGCGTGGTGTCGGCGGACGAATCACGCGTTCTGTTTGAGCGCCTGGGTGGCTCGAGCACCGGTGCGCTAAGCCAGGTTTCCCGTGATTTGGCAACCTCCGAGGGCTCTACGCTCTATCTGGGCCTTACTGCCAAGGCGACGTCGACGGTTGCGCGCGCGAGCATGGCAATCGCCGACGTGTTCGATGGCGTTCGCGAGCTCGGCCGCCGTGCCCGTGGGGGTTATGACAATGCCAATCTATGGATTGGCCCCGAGCTGCGCGAATCTGACGACTGGCATGATTTCTTACAGTCGGCCTACGCTGCCATCGATGCATTGGAACAAGCTGACAAGAGCGTCGACGCGCTGGTGCAGGCCGTCGCCGCCGGCAAGCCCGAGGTTGTTGTCGACCTGGGCGATACCTCGCGCCGCCTGCACGAGCTGGTCGAGAACCTCAAACTCATCATCGACGGCACCGATGAACGCTACGTGTATTCGCTGCAGGTCAATCGCAGGTTGCGTGCCGGCGGAGAGTCAATGACCGCAGAGCGCATCGACATTGGCGAGGCCTTGGCAACCGAGTGGCTGCCCGAGGTCCACACGGCTATCTTTGCATCGGCGACCATGACGGTTTCCAAGAGCTTTGAGCACTTTAACCACGCCGTCGGCCTCGATCGCATCGGTGCCTCGACATCATCGTCGCTGCACTTGGATTCGAGCTACGACTTCGATTCGAATATGGCTGTAGTCGTTGCGGGCGATGTCCCCGATCCGCGCGACCGTGAAGGCTATCTTTCGGCGCTCGAGCGTGTGCTGGTCGACGCTCATCTTGCCATGGGCGGCTCGGTGCTTACGCTGTTCACCAACAGGCGTGACATGGAGGAGCTGTACGCTCGCGTCGAGCCCAAGATGGCTCGTGCGGGTCTGGAACTCAACTGCCAGCAGCGCAACTCGTCTCCTCGTCGCCTGCGCGACCGGTTTATCAACGAGCCGACCTCGTCGCTTTTTG
>CABSMK010000227.1 GCA_902478825.1 uncultured Collinsella sp. | reverse complement strand
GGCAAAGCGGTACATGCCGCGTCCGTTAACCTTGCTGGCGTCCATGAGGGCGACGCTTTGATGGGCCGCGGCGATCATAGCCGTTTTGGTCTCGGCCATCTGGGGAAAGTCGGTCGTAAAGCCGCAGCTGGAGACAAAGGCGCCGGGGCACATGACGGCCAGATCGGCATGGACCATTTGGAGCGCCTGCATAGTGAGCGGTCCGTACAAATAACGATGGCCTTTGCGCAGCGCCCCGCCCAGCATGACGACATCGACCGAGGGCATGCTCTCGTCGATGTAATCGGCAATGGTAATGTCGGCCGTGATGACGGTGATGCCGTTGCGCTGGTCGAGGAGCCGGACAAACTCGAGCGCCGTGGTGCCCGAGTCGACGAGCAGCGTGTCGCCGTCATTGACGAGCTCGATGGCGCTTTGCGCGATGGCTTGCTTGGCGGCGACGTTGACATTGATGCGGCGATCCTGCGTGGAGACGGTCAGGCGTTTGTGGAGCGAGACGGCACCGCCGTGCGTGCGGCGCAGCTTGCCTGCTTCGGCGAGCGCGTCCAGGTCGGCGCGGGCGGTGACGGAGGACACGCCAAAGGTCTGGGCGATTTCTGCTACCTGCACCGAGGCATTATGATCGAGCATTTCCAAAATGGCGGTACGGCGTTCGTCGGCAAAGGCACGGTTGGTGGCTTGGGCCATGCTTGCTCCATTCTCGGCTAAATTTGCAGGAATTGTGTTGACTCTATTTTCGTTCATTTTCTTTTTGAGTAAGAAAACACCTTTCGATTACTTATCTTTTCTATAAAAGAAAGACGCTGAACGCCCAAAATTCAATATCGAACATGTCCACTCGGCTCATATTCCTTCCGTTTACTTTTCAAAAACGACTGTATTGACCTGCATGGGCTCAATATCTCGCGCGTGTAAAGCCGCTGAATTTCATACAATGAGCGCAGAAAAACGCAAGGTAAAACACCTTGTGAACAACTACGCCCGATGTCCAGATGCGGGCGAGGGAGAGGAGCAAACGCTCATGGCACTTGTTACCACCGAAAAGATGCTCAAGGACGCTCAGGCCGGCCACTACGCTGTTGGCGCTTTCAACGTCGAGAACCTCGAGTTTGTTATGGCCGTTCTGGCCGCTGCCGAGGAGACCAAGTCCCCCGTCATCATGCAGACCACCCCGGGCACCATCAAGACCGCTGGTCTGGACTACTTCTACGGCATGGTCAAGGCTGCCGCCGAGCGCGCTTCCGTGCCCGTCGCTCTGCACCTCGATCACGGCGATGGCTATGACCGCTGCATGCAGGCTTTCCGCACGGGCTACACCTCTGTCATGATCGACGGCTCGCACGAGTCCTTCGAGGACAACATCGCTCTGACCAAGTCCGTCGCCGACGCTGGCCGCGCCATGGGCGTGCCCGTCGAGGCTGAGCTTGGTAAGGTTGGCGGCAAGGAGGACGACGGTCCCGCGGTTGAGGGCGAGAGCCCCTACACCGATCCTGCCGAGGCCAAGGAGTTCGTCGAGCGCACCGGCTGCACCTCTCTCGCTATTGGCGTTGGCACCAGCCACGGTGTGTACACGAGCGATCCGCACATCGAGCAGTCCGTGGTCAAGGCCATCTGCGACGCCGTCGACGTGCCGCTGGTCCTGCACGGCACCTCCGGTGTGCCCGATGAGCAGGTTGCCGAGGCTGTGAAGAACGGCATCTGCAAGGTTAACTACGCCACCGAGCTGCGTCAGGCCTACACCAAGGGCTTCATGGCCTACATGGCCGAGAACCCCGCCTGCTTCGACCCCAAGAAGCCGGCCAAGGAGGGCATGCGTGAGATCACCGAGCTGGTTAAGATCCGCATGACCAACCTTAACTCTGTGGGCAAAGCAGAGTAACAGCAAGGGTACTCTGATCCCACCGGACGGCTTGGGCGGGTCCCCGTACTTAGTTTCCAAAACGTCCTCGCGCATGAAGGCCCCCGTTGCCTCGCTTCTACGAAGCGTTGGCAACGGGGGCCTTCGCGCTGCGGAATGATTTTGGAAACTAAGTACGGGGACCCGCCCAAGCCGTCCTGCTCGATCGCCCTTGTGGCGTTGGGGCGGAAATGGGTGGGGCGTCAGGGCTACTTTGTTGATGAGGGGTTAGTATGCCCGGGCTTGGTTGGGGAAGGTTTTGTCTAGGGATGCTTGGAGCTTTTCGAACGATGCTCGCAAGTTGAGGCTCTGGTCGGTTGAGCGTTTGGCTTTTGTGGTGGGGGAGTCGAGGAGGCCGTCTCTCTGTGTCGGGGGGAAGGAGAAAAGGTCTGCATGTTTTAGGGATGGCTGCTGTGCTGCGTCATTGGAAGAATGCATGCTTATGCGGCCTCCTCGATGTCCACCAAAAGGTTGCGCACGGGG
>CABSMK010000226.1 GCA_902478825.1 uncultured Collinsella sp. | reverse complement strand
CTTTGGCGTCCACGGCAACATGATCGTAATGCCCATCACCGCCCCGGTCACGCTTGCCGCCTTTGCCGCCAACGCCTCGCTCTATGCTGCCGGGCAGCCGCTTGAGTTCCACCCGGCGCTCATGTCGTTGGCCATCAACCTCATCGGCGGCACGGGTAATACGTTCTCTTTTGTGGCGCTCTGCGCGTTTAGGGCAAAGTCGCAGCAGCTCAAGGCATTTGGCAGGGCATCGATCGTGCCGAGCTTCTTCCGTATCTCCGAGCCCGCGATCTTCGGCGCGCCCATCATCTTCAACCCGATCCTCATGATTCCGTTTGTGCTAGGCGGCATGATCTCGGCCCTGCTGTATTGGGGTGCGGTCTCACTGGGTCTTGTCTCTAACTTCTACATCTTGGTGAGCGGCACGTTCCCCATCTTCGTTCAGGGCTTTGTCCAGTGCCTCGACCCGCGCATCTGGGTGTTTACGATCGTTTTGATCGTGGTCATGGCTGTGGTCTGGTACCCGTTCTTTAAGGTGTACGATAACCAGCTCCTGGCTCAGGAGCAGGAGAACGCCGCGGCAGCTTCTGCCGAGGATGCTGAGTAGCATGAGTTACTTTGACAGAACGTCTGCCGCCGGTATGCCCGAGGGCTTTTTGTGGGGTGGTGCCCTCGCCGCCAACCAGGCCGAAGGGGGCTGGAACGAGGGCGGCCGCGGCATGTCGCACTCCGACCTGATCCCACAGGGTTCCGACCGCTGGGATGTAATGTTTGGCAGGCAAAAGCCCGTGGACGATCCGGACAGGCTGTATCCATGCCGCTGGGGCAACGACTTCTTCCATCATTGGCACGAGGATGTCGAGCTCTTTGCCGAGATGGGCTTTAAGTGCCTGCGTCTTTCAATTTGCTGGAGCCGTATTTTTCCCACAGGGATGGAGACCGAGCCCAACGGCGAGGGCTTGGAGTTTTACCGTCAGATATTCGAGGCGCTGCGCGAGCATGGAATCGAGCCGCTTGTGACGCTGTCGCACTACGACTATCCGTTGGCTCTGGTCGAGCGCTATGGTGGCTGGCAAAGCCGAGAGATGATCGAGCGGTATGCGCACTACGTCGAGACCGTCGGACGCGCGTACCAGGGCCTCGTGCGTTATTGGCTTACGTTCAACGAGATCAACAGCGTGGCGCTGTCCTATCTCAACGCGGGTGTCACGCTCGAGGATGAGCGTGACCGTGCAGCCGTGACCGCGGCGTTCTCGCACCATATGTTTATGGCGAGCGCTCGCGCTGTCGAGATTCTGCACAAGATCGATCCCGCAAACAAGGTGGGTTGCATGGTCGCTGCCGGTGCGACCTATCCGTACCGTTGTGCGCCCGAGGACGTATGGCTTGCGTATGAGGAGGACCGCGGCCGCTACTTCTACACAGACGTGATGGCTGCGGGCGCCTATCCTGCTTGGAAGCTGCGTGCACTCGAGAAAGAGGGTGTTCACGTGCCCTTTGAGCCGGGCGATACGGAGTATCTGGCAGAGCATACGGTCGACTTCATCTCGTTCTCGTACTATTGCTCGCGCTTGGTGTGCGCCGATGATCAGGTGATCGCCGAGAAGGCGGAGGGCAACGTGTTCCCGACGTTGCGCAATCCGTACCTCAAGGATAAAGAGACTGCCTGGAAGTGGCAGATCGATGCGCTGGGTTTGCGCGTGACGCTTGCCGGCTACCACGATCGTTACCATCTTCCGCTCTTTATCGCCGAGAACGGTGTGGGCGGACTCGATGCGCTGGAAGACGGCAAAGTCCACGATGCGTATCATATTGATTACCTGCGAAGGCATATTCTTGCGCTGCGCGATGCAATTGTCGAGGACGGTGTTGACCTGATGGGATACACGCCGTGGGGCTGTATCGATTTGGTGTCGGCCTCGACGGGGCAGATGAAGAAGCGCTATGGCTTTGTTTATGTTGATGCCGATGATATGGGCAAAGGCACGTTCGATCGCTACCGAAAGGACAGCTTCTGCTGGTACCAAAAGGTCATTGCATCAAATGGCGAGGACTTGAGTTAACTCTTGCAGGTCTGTTGCCCCCGCGGTCCGCTTCGGCCGCGGGGGCTTTTGTTATTTACCTAGTCCCCGATGAGACCCTCATTCTGTGGGTAGTCATTGGACGTTCTTAAACGACTAGTCATTTAAGTCTGTCCCCAATGACTGCGGAAACCCGGCACCTGGGGACGTTCCTTTTCTGCCGGCAGCTTGGAACAGTCCTTAAAGCCCGCATCAATCAACTGCGGAAAGCGCATCCCAGAATGAGCGTCCAACATGGGACATGGTTTCCCTTGAGGGCCTCAACCGGAAAATGCATCCCGGAATGTTGCGGGACTGCGGACAAAAAGTTGGACCGTTGAGGTCCGGAACGGAGTCCGCATGGCA
>CABSMK010000225.1 GCA_902478825.1 uncultured Collinsella sp. | reverse complement strand
CGGAGATGTGTATAAGAGACAGGTCAGGCGACGGTCGGGCACGATATCGCCCAGGCTGTCATCAACACCCACCACGCTCACGTCCTCGGGCACACGCCTTCCGCGCGACTCGAGTCCGCGAATGCAGCCATATGCCATGGCATCGTTGGAGGCATAGATGGCAGTACAGGTCGGATCATCCGCCAGAGCCTGGCCTGCGGCATATCCGCTCTGTGCCGTCCAGTCGCCACGCACGAGCTGCGGGGGCTCAATGCCATGCGCGCGCAATGTCTCGCGCCAGCCTTCCTCGCGCCGCATGCCCGAAAGCGAGCGCTCGGGGCATGAGATAAAGTGCACAGTCTTGTGCCCCCGCCCCAGCAAGTACTCGACAACTTGACGCGAGCAATCGAACTGGTCGTTATCGACCGTTGAACAGAGCGGGTGCTCCAGCATGGTAACGAGCACCGTCTGCATACCGGGCAGCGGCTCAAAAGTGCCAAAGTCTGCCGGCATGCGGTTCATGATCACAACCATGCCATCCACCGGCAGTGCGCTCATGCGCGACGATGCGCTCTCGAGGGTATACGGATGCCCGTCTACTTTAGTGAGGGTGATGGCATAGCCATGTTTGTCGGCCGCGGCGGCAAAGCCCTCCATACGGTCGAGATTGCCGGTGCCGGTAATGTTGAACATGGCGACGCCGACGGTCTTAAACTTACCGCGGCGCAGCGATCGACCGGCAAAATTGGGGCGATACCCCAGCTCGCGCATGGCGGCACGCACGCGTTCCTTGGTCTCGGGGCGCACGCTGGGCGAATCGTGCACGGTGCGCGAGACCGTCTGCTCCGAGACGCCCGCGAGACGCGCCACATCCTTAACGGATACCGATTTTTTAACAGCGGCCATAGGTCGATCTTTCTATGTCGACGATGCCATTGGTGGCACCCTACGCAGTCATTTTTAACGCCTTCAAGTATATCCAACGCCTCCCCCACCATACGCTCACCACCCAAAACCTACCGTTCACCGACATTTTTGCTTCCCCGAACGGCTTTTGTCGACCAAATGTTAACGTTGCCATTGCGCAAACACAGAGCCACCGGGCGGCTCAAACCTTTACGCATAAGGAATCGACGGTTCGCAGGCACAGGAACCACCGGTTCGCGTCTTTTTTTGTGTCGCAAAATGGCAACGTCAGCATTTTGGCAACCGAACGCCAAAAGCTACCATCGTTGCTAACCCACCGACTCTTAGGAGCATTGCATGGAGCAACTCATCGCCATCATCGAAAAGGGCCAGCCCTTTTTCAACGCGATCGCCCGCAACAAGTACCTCAAGGCGATCCGCGACGGCTTTATCTCCGTCATCCCCATCATCATCTTCTCGTCCATCTTTTGCCTGGTAGCCTCGGTCCCCAACATCTGGGGTTTCTACTGGCCCGATGACATCAACAACGCCCTGTGGAAGTGCTACAACTACTCCATGGGCATCCTGGCCATCGCCTGCGCCGCCACCACGGCCAAGCACTTCGCCGACGCTCAGAACCGCGATCTGCCCAAGAACAACCAGATCAACTTCATCTCGTGCATGTGCGCGGCCATCATCGGCTTCTTGCTCCTTTCGAGCGACACCATCGCCACGGACGCCGCCAGCGGCTTCAACACCACCTACCTTGGTTCCAAAGGCCTGCTAACCGCCTTTATCGCTGCGTTTGTGACCGGCATCATCTACAAGTTCTTCATTAAGCGCAACATCACCGTCAAGATGCCCGAGCAGGTTCCGCCCAACATCTCGCAGACCTTTAAGGACATCATCCCCTTCTCCGTCTGCATTACCGTCTTTTGGATCTTTGACATCGTCTTCCGCGCTGCTTTTGGCTTCTGCTTTGCCCAGGGCGTCATCCAGGTGTTCCAGCCCCTGTTCACCGCTGCCGACGGCTACATCGGCCTCGCTGTGATCTACGGCGCCATGAGCCTCTTCTGGTTCGTGGGCGTCCACGGCCCCTCAATCGTCGAGCCCGCCATCGCCGCCGCCCTCGTTGCCAACATGACCGACAACCTGGCAGCGTTCCAGGCTGGTCAGCACGCTTCCGCTGTCCTGACCCAGGGTGCCCAGTACTTCGTCGTCTGCATGGGCGGCACCGGCGCCACGCTCGTCCTGGTCTTTATGTTCTGCTTCCTGGCCAAGTCCCAGGAGATGCGCGCCGTCGGTAAGGCCGCCATCGTCCCGGTCTGCTTTGCCGTCAACGAGCCGCTGCTGTTCGCCGCACCCATCGTGCTCAACCCCGTCTTCTTTGTCCCGTTTGTCTTTGCCCCGATCGCCAACATCTGGATCCTCAAGATCTTTATCGACTTCTTGGGCATGAACGGCTTTATGTACACCCTGCCTTGGACCTGTCTCTTATACACATCTCCGAGCCCACGAGACATGCGCAGATCT
>CABSMK010000224.1 GCA_902478825.1 uncultured Collinsella sp. | reverse complement strand
ATGTGTATAAGAGACAGTCGCCGGCGCGAACGCGATCAGGAGCCCGGCCCCGTCCGCCGCATGGTCAACGCTTGGTGGAACCGCCTGCTCGGCGCCATCTACGGCGGCGGCTTCTCCATGCAGGAAGCGGAATACGAGGAGCACGCCACCCGCCGCGACTATCTCTGGAATACCCTGGGCACCGCCGTGTGGGGCATGGCGTTTCCTCTGCTCACCATCGTGTCCACACAGCTCGTGGGCGCCGAAGAAGCAGGCAAATTCTCCATCGCCTTCGTCACCGGCACGCTCATCATGATCGCGTGCAACTACGGCGTGCGCAATTTCCAGGTCTCAGACATCGACGAAAAGACGTCCTTTGCCTCCTACCAGCTCAACCGCTGGCTTTGCGGAGCGCTCGCCCTAGGCTGCGGCCTCATGTACAGCAGCGCCCGCGGCTATGACGCGCATATGGCGACGATCGGCCTGGGCGTCTACCTCTACAAGGTGATCGACGGCGTCGCCGACGTGTACGAAGGCCGCCTGCAGCAGGCCGACAAGCTCTACTTGGCTGGCATGAGTCAAACGCTACGCTCCGTCGGCGTCATCGCGGTCTTCAGCGTGGCGCTGTTCCTCACGCGTAGCATGCCCATCGCGGCCATGGCCATGGGCATCGCCGCGATCGCCTCGCTCGTGCTGGTCACCGCGCCGCTCGCCCTGCTCGAGACCGAAAAATCGCGCCGCGTAAGCCTGCGTGAGGTCGGCCACCTGTTTGTCCAGTGCGCCCCACTCTTTGGCGCGCTATTCCTGTTCAACCTAATTGAGAGCATGCCCAAGTTTGTGATGGAAGGCAAGCTGGCATACAAATATCAGCTGTACTTTAATGCCCTGTTCTTTCCGGCGCAGGCTATTCTGTTGAGCATTGGATTTGTCTATAAACCGCAGCTCCTGCGCTTGTCGAGCATTTGGGCTAATCCTCGCAAGCGTCGTCGCTTTGACCTGATTATTGTTGCCGTTATGGCGCTGATCGTGGTCATCACCGGCGTGTGCGCCGCATTTATGGCAGGTCCCGGTATTCCCCTCATGAGCTTTATGTACGGTCTCAGCTTTGAGCGCTACCGTACGCTGGCGCTGCTAATGGTCCTCGCCGGCGGCGTCACCGCGGCCATCGACTTTATCTACGCCATCATCACGGTGCTGCGCCATGCCGGCGACGTCACCAAGGTCTACCTGATTTGTTTTGCCGTGAGCGTGGTACTCCCGGTGATCCTGATCAACCTGCTGGGCCTGATGGGTGCCGTCGTAAGCTACCTGGCTATCATGGCCCTACTGCTGGTGCTGCTGATTGTCGAGTACGCCCACATCCGCCAACGCATAGAACGAGCCCGCAACCCATACGGCGCCTAATTAGCTGCCCGGTCACCGGAATTTGCGATGGAATCACCCCGGCTGGGGTCTCGTTGCGGACAATATTCATCACGCAAAACTAAGTGAGTAGACTTTTACCGAATCCCCGACCACACCAACAGAGCACAAGTCTGTGACCTGCGGTTTTATTGAGGCAAATATGTTGGGTGCTCGGCATTTCCAAAAAAGTCTACTCACTTAGCCGGCGGGCAGCCAAATGATTATTTAATCCCCGTCCCAGAGAAATCAATTAGCGGGCAGAAGGGCAAAAGTAGTCAAATAAGCCCCGTCCCAAATTAGCTACCCCTTGCACCGATTATTCGCCCGGGTTGATGTTCGCGTAGAACTCCGCCCCGTCGTCCAGGCGCAGGATGCCCACGCGACCGAACTCGGAGCCGGTGGCGGCAGCGCAGTCGATGTCGATGCGATCGGGCACACCGGCGGCATCCTCGCCGCCCAGGCGCACAATCTGCCCGCGGCCCGACTCCTCGTCGAGCCCCGCAAGACCACCGACCTCGCAATAACGCCCGAGCGACACCGTTGGCGTGTGACCGCTCACCACGACCGGACCCTTGCCCTCGGCAGAAAGCAGCCCGGTCGGCACATCCCAATAGCCGTGACGAATCCAGAGCAAGTCATCGGACGACTGTACGGCGAGCATTTGCTGCAGCAGCTCGCGATCGGCATCGACCGCTCCCCTGCCGTCGCCGCAATCGACACCATGCTCAAGCAAAAACGCACGCGCCGCCTCGGTCTGAATGCCGGCGTGCACCAGCAGGTACGGCCGCTCGGCAGTCTCGACCACCGCGTAGAGCGGCAGCGCGGCCATCCATCGCACGAGTTCCTCGTATGCCTCAAATTCCATGTCGTTGAGCTGCTCGCGCGTCGTCCAGCCACCGTTGATATCCCAGGTCTCGGCATCGAGCGGATCCTGGCCAATGATGGCATCGAGCATGATCTGCTCGTGATTACCCTTGAGCACGCGGGCGTTGGGCAGCGAGCGCACGAGCTTAATAACACCGACCGGATCGGGCCCGCGATCGATCATGTCGCCC
>CABSMK010000223.1 GCA_902478825.1 uncultured Collinsella sp. | reverse complement strand
GACGAGCGAGCGCCTGCGTTCGCTGAAGGGCCGCGTGCCCGACCTGGAGCATCGTCTTGAGGGCATCGACCGTCGTATCCGCGGAACACGCCAGGCTTCGCGCTCGCTCGAACTGCTGCGTCTGCGCGTCGACCCCATGCACGAACGCTATTCTGCCCTGTTGGAACGCGCATCGGATTGGGCAGCGCGCCTGCGTGACCAGGCCTCTCTGGAGGAGGCGGACTCCGCTTCGCTCAAGAAGACCATCGAGGATGCCAAGGCAGAGGTTGCACGCGCTAAGGAGCGGGTCGATACCGCCGCCGCCGCGCAAAACGAGTTCAAGGTCGCACGCGGCAAGCTCGAGGTGCAGGTGGAGGCCGCCATTAAGGCCATTACCGCCGATGGCACCACGGTACTCGAGGAAGCGCTCATGCTTCCGGCGCCCACGGACCGCGATGCCGCCGAGCGCGAGCTCAACCAGCTCGTGCGTCAGATCAACAATCTGGGCCCCGTGAACCAGGTTGCCATGGAGGAGTACGAGCAGCTTAAGCGCCGCGCCGACTACATCGAGGAGCAGCTGGCCGATCTGGAGAGCGCGCGCAAGGCGCTCACCAAGATAACCGTGGCTATCGACCGCAAGATGCGTAAGGCCTTCCTAGTTACCTTTGAGAAGGTCGATGCGAACTTCCGCGAGATCTTCGCCATGCTCTTCCCGGGCGGTCAGGCGCATCTGGAGATGACCGATCCCGAGCATCCTGCCGAGACGGGTATCGAGGTCGTGGCGCAACCGCGCGGCAAGCGCATCACCAAGATGATGCTCATGTCGGGCGGCGAGAAGAGCCTGACGGCGCTCGCCCTGCTCTTTGCCGTGTACCGCACGCGCACGGTGCCGTTCTATGTGCTGGACGAGGTCGAGGCGGCGCTTGATGACGCCAACCTGTCCAAGCTCATTGGCGCGCTCGATGTGTTGCGTTCCGATACGCAGCTCTTGGTCATTTCGCATCAGCGCCGTACTATGGAGGACGCTGACGTCCTCTATGGCGTCTCGATGCAAGCCGACGGCGTCAGTCGCGTCGTCTCGCAAAAACTCGATCGCGAAACCGGAAAGGTCGTGAATGCATAATGGGATTCTTTGACGCTCTCTCGCGCGGACTTGAGCGCAGTCGCGAGGCCCTCAACGAGGTCTTTTACTTTGGCGGCGAGGTCGACGAGGATTTTTGGGAGGACCTGGAGGACACCCTCGTCATGGGTGACATGGGCGCCGAGGTCGCCATAAAGGTCTCCGATGACCTGCGTGATGCCGCGGCTAAGAAGAACCTCAAGACCGCCCCGCAACTCCGTCGCGCCCTGGCCGAGCAGCTTGAGCAGCACTTTGTGCCCATCGAGCGCGATCCGTTCTCCGATACGCCGAGCTGCGTGCTGTTTGTGGGCATTAACGGTGCCGGCAAGACCACGACGGTCGGTAAGATCGCGAGCGCCATGGCCGCCCGCGGCAAGAACGTTGTGATCGGTTCGGCCGATACCTTCCGCGCTGCCGCTATCGAGCAGCTCGATGTGTGGGGCCAGCGCGCTGGCGTCCCCGTCATCAAGCGCGACCGCGGCTCCGACCCGGCAAGTGTTTGCTACGACGTGCTCGACGAGGCCGACAAGCGCGGCAGCGACCTGGTGCTCATCGATACCGCCGGTCGTCTGCACACGAGCCCCGAGCTCATGCGCGAGCTTGCCAAGGTGGTCAACGTGACGCGTAAGCGCGCTGCCAATATGGCCGCCGGCTCCATGCCTGTCTCGGTTGTCCTCGTGATTGATGCCGCGACGGGCCAAAACGGTCTGAACCAGGCGCTCGAGTTTAACGAGGCGCTGGGCCTGGACGGTATTATCATGACTAAGCTCGACGGCACGGCAAAGGGCGGTATCGCCATGGCCGTGGCCGAGAAGCTCAAGCTCCCGATCCTGCGCATCGGCGTGGGCGAGCAGGTCGATGACCTGCAGGAGTTCAATGCCAAAGATTTCTGCCGCGCCCTGGTGGGCGAGTCCAATTAAGGAGTGACTAGTGTTTGATTCTCTGAGCGATCGCCTCAACGACACATTTGACCGCCTGCGCGGCAAGGGCAAGCTGACCGAGGCCGATATCACCTCGGCCATGCGCGACATTCGCATGGCGCTGCTCGAGGCCGACGTCAACTTTAAGGTCGTCAAGGAGTTTGTCGCCAAGACCAAGGAGCGCTGCATGACCGCCGAGGTCATGGAGTCGCTGTCGCCGGCGCAAAACGTCGTCAAGATCGTGCTCGACGAGCTCACCGAGATGCTCGGTTCCACCGAGAGCAAGCTCGTCTTTAGCAACCGCATCCCCAATGTCATCATGCTCGTGGGCCTGCAGGGCTCCGGTAAGACCACGGCGGCCGTAAAGCTGGCCTACCTGCTCAAGAAGCAGGGCCGCTCGCCGCTGCTCGCCGCGTGCGACGTCTAC
>CABSMK010000222.1 GCA_902478825.1 uncultured Collinsella sp. | reverse complement strand
CTGCGCATGTCTCGTGGGCTCGGAGATGTGTATAAGAGACAGGTTTTGGGCTGAGCCTGGTCCTCAAAGTCCATGTAGGCAAGGCCGCCCAGGCATACAGCGGCCTGGTCCATCAGGCCGCAGGGCTTGCCGTAATAGTTGTTCTCGGTGCGCTGGCTCATCTGGGCGAGCGCGACGGGCTCGATGGCGGGTGCTCCCCAGAGCGTCTCCATGGCGCGACCGTATGCCGCCTCGACAGCAGCGGAGCTGGAAAGGCCGCCGCCCGAGGGGACAGAGCAGGTGAAGGCGAAGTCGAAGCCCTGGGGCTCAACGCCCAGAGCAGCGATTTCGTGGGCCATGCCGCGGACGAGGCTCGCGGACGTGCCCTTCTCGGGCGCTTGAATATCCAGCGTGTCGAGCGTGATCTCAAAGGTGGGGTAGCCCTCGTCGGCGACGCGAATCTTGTTGGTGTCGGTCGCTACGGCAATGCCGTCAACGGCGACATCGAGTGAGCCGGCGATGACGTGGCCGCCCTCGTGGTCGGTGTGGTTGCCGCTGATTTCGGAACGGCCGGGCGCGTGCACGTAGAGCACCTGGCGGTCGCCGATGGGGCCAAACTCCTCCTCAAATAGCTTGGTGAGCGTGGCGAGTGTCTTTTCGTCGGGAGTGGTCATGGGAGTCCTTTCCTTGGCGCGAGAGGGTAAGTTTTGCGTCATTATGAGTACGTTAACAACTTGAGGCGGCATGAACCGAGTGTTCACGATGTCGCACGTTACGGGCTATGTTAACGTACTCATAACACAACGCTTGTCACTTTTTGAGAATCTGGTAATCGGTAGAAATTCAGCCGTGAACGGTACTGCCGTATGGACTTATAAAGCAGAAGAGATGCAGATAGAAAAAGTAGAGTACGTTAACATGCGTCCGACGATAGCGGGCCTCGGCGCGGGATGTATTTCTGCCCGGGCCGGCATTCACGCTATTCAGATCTCGCAAGGGTGAAGGTGATCCTGTGGCAAGGCGCCCGTCCAACGATACAGGTACGCGTCCGGTTTCCATGGCCGACGTCGCCCGCGCTGCTGGCGTTTCGCAGCAGACGGTTTCGCGCGTCGCCAACGGCTTGCCCAACGTTAACGAGCAGACGCGCCAGCGCGTGCAGGCTGCTATGCAAGAGCTTGGCTTTCGTCCGAGTTATGCCGGTCGCTCGCTGCGCGACGGCCGTTACCATTCGGTCGGCCTATGCATCAACGATGTCACCAAGTTTGGCAACCTCTCAATGATCGACGGCATCGCCAGCGCTGCTCGCGAGCATAATTGCGCCATCACGCTGGTCGAGATGTCCAAGACCGAGGAATTCTCGCTTGCCGAGGCCACGCGTCGTATGGCCGCATTGCCGGTGGACGGCATCATCATCGGCATGAGCCGCATGGCGCCCGATTTTGAGACGTTTGATCCACTGCCGGGCATTGGCACGGTCATCGTTACCATGTATGCGCACCCGCGGGTGACAACGGTCGATTCCGACCATTACGGCTGCTCGCTATTGCTTATGGATCACCTGTTTGAGCTGGGGCACGAGCAGATTCGCTATATTGGCGGCCCGTCGTTCTCGGTCGACGAACAATTTCGCCGCGCCGGTTGGCAGGATGCGCTCGAGCGTAAACACATCGAGCCGGAAGAGCCGCTCGAGGGCGACTGGTCTGCCAACAGCGGCTACGAGGCCGGCAGGTACCTGGCCGAGCACGACAGCACTATGACGGCGATTTACGCGGCAAACGATCAGATGGCAAATGGCGCGATTGCCGCGCTGCGTGATAGCGGTCTGCGCGTGCCCGAGGACGTGAGCGTGGTGGGCGTCGACGATTCGCTCGATGATTTTGTGGCACACAACGAGCTCACGACCGTTCGATTCGATTTGCATCAGCGCGGACGCGAGGTATTCGAGCATGCGGTTCCCGAGGCGGGTACGGCGGGCAAAACCGTTGCCATTCGTATTCCCGGCCAGCTCATTATTCGACATAGCACGGCGATACCACGCTCATAGTTTGCGCAGGTAAACGGCGATTTATCGTATTTCAATAACAATCGGTAAGGATGCCGGCAGATAACAGTTGGAATGCTGCCGAGTGCTATGATAGACGGGTTATTTTGTCTATCTAGGAGGCTTTGCCTGATGGAGATCACCAAGGATATCCGCTACGTTGGCGTCGACGATCACGACATTGACCTGTTCGAGGGCCAGTACGATGTGTCCGAGAACGGTATGGCATACAACAGCTACGTTATCTTGGGCGAAAAGATCGCTGTCGCCGATTCGGTCGATGGTGGTTTTGTTGACGAGTGGCTCGGCAACCTCGAGGCCGCGCTCGATGGACGTACGCCCGACTACCTGGTTATCCATCACATGGAGCCCGATCACTCTGCTGGCATCGCCGCCTTTATGGAGCGCTACCCCCAGGCACAGATTGTGGCCAGCATGGGCGCCTTCCGCATGATGGTCAACTACT
>CABSMK010000221.1 GCA_902478825.1 uncultured Collinsella sp. | reverse complement strand
AGGGCATCCTGACCAGCCACGGTGGCAAGACGAGCCATGCCGCTGTTATCGCCCGCGGCATGGGTACGCCCTGCGTCTGCGGCGTTGAGCGCTTCCACATCGACGCCGCCGAGAAGGTCGTGCGCATCGAGGGCAGCGACCGCGTATTGCACGAGGGCGATGTCATCTCCATCGACGGCACCCAGGGCATCGTCGTCGACGGCGCCGTTGATCTGGTTTCGGCCGAGCTCACCGGCGACCTGGACACCATCCTGTCCTGGGCCGACGAGATTCGCCTGGACGAGACCTGTGGCCATGCCAACCATGTGCGCGTCAACGCCGACAATCCCGAGGATGCCGAGCTCGCCCTCGAGTTTGGCGCCGAGGCTATTGGCCTGTGCCGCACCGAGCACATGTTCCTGGGCGATCGCAAGAACATCATCCAGAGCTTTATCCTGTCTGACGATGAGGCCGTGAAGCAGCAGGCCCTGGACGACCTGCTCAAGGTTCAGACCGAGGACTTCCTGGCGATGTTCAAGACCATGTCCGGTCGCGATGTGGTCGTCCGCCTGCTCGATCCGCCGCTTCATGAGTTCCTGGATAATCCTCGCGACCTCGAGGTCGCCATCACCAAGAAGGAAGCCGCCGGCGCCAGCGAGGAAGAGCTTGCCGTCCTGCGCGCCCGCCTGCGTCGTATCGACGGCATGGTCGAGTCCAACCCGATGCTCGGCCTACGCGGCGTGCGCCTGTCCGTCGTCTTTAGCGATCTGCCGCTCATGCAGGTCCGCGCCGTCGCCACGGCTGCCGCTCGCCTCATCAAGGAGGGCGTCGATCCGCGTCCCGAGATCATGGTTCCGCTCGTCTCCATCACGGCCGAGCATGTCCAGACCCGCGAGGTCATCGAGCGCGTAATCGCTGAGGTTTCCGCCGAGGAGGGCGTCGAGCTCAATATTCCCGTGGGCACGATGCTCGAGCTGCCGCGCGCCTGCATGGTCGCTGACGAGATCGCCCATCACGCAGACTTCTTCTGCTTTGGCACCAACGACCTCACCCAGACGACCTTCGGCTTCTCCCGCGACGATGCCGAGGCCAAGTTCATCCCGCTGTACATGCATAAGAAGATCTTGAAGGACAATCCCTTCGAGACCATCGATACCGCGGTGCTCGAGCTGGTGCGCATGGCTGTCGAGAAGGGCCGAGCCACCAACCCCGAAATGCACTTTGGTGTGTGCGGCGAGCACGGCGGCGACCCCAAGTCCATCAAGGGCCTGTTTAACGTGGCCGACGTGGACTACGTGTCCTGCTCGCCCTACCGCGTGCCCCTCGCACGCCTGGCTGCCGCTCAGGCCAAGCTCGAGGCCAAGCGTTCCGCCTAACGTTTTGGGTTTAGACGCCTAGCGTAGCCCCCTTCATGCCGCCCGTCTCATTCGTGAGGCGGGCGGTTATCATGTGCGGGTTTTGTCTTTTTGTCTGCGTAAAAAATTGTTCTTGCAGCAGAAACCCGCGCGTGTATACTCGAATACGTTTGTTCAACTACGTGCCGGCCAAGGTGGTACGGCACCTCTAGAAGAGTAAGGAATTGCACATGGATTACATCCGCGCAATCGAGCGTCAGCAGATCCGCGAGGACATTCCTCAGGTTCGCGTCGCCGACAACGTCAAGGTTCACTACCGCATTAAGGAAGGCGACCGCGAGCGCATCCAGGTCTTCCAGGGCGACGTCATCCGCATGGCCGGCGCCGGTGCCCGCGAGACCTTCACCGTCCGCAAGATGTCCTTCGGTGTCGGTGTTGAGCGTACCTTCCCGCTTCACAGCCCCAAGATCGCCAAGCTCGAGGTCGTTCGTCATGGTCGCGTCCGTCGCGCCAAGCTGTACTACCTCCGCGACAAGGTGGGCAAGGCTGCTCGCATCCCCGAGAAGCGCTAAGAAGATCGCAGCGTCTGTCCACTCGTTTGGACACAAGGGTCACCTTCGGGTGGCCCTTCTTTTTATCTGATTTGCATGCAAGGAGGGCCTGGTATGGCCAACATGACGAGCTCGGTTTCGGCATCGCAGGTTGCCGGTGAGTTGTCGAGCGCTACGTTTGAGGAGATTCCCGCCCTCGTGGAGCATTATCGCGAGGACCCGCGCCAGCAGGTAATCAAGGCTTGCGAGCGTGCCCTTAAGCGCCATGCCAAGGAACTTGCCGAGCGCGAGCGCGTCGACGGCATGTACGAGCTGATGCACGAGCTCGGTGGGGATGGCGTGGTCGTGGGCGTTGACGAGGTGGGTCGCGGCTCTGTGGCCGGTCCTTTGACGGTGTGCGCCGTGTGCCTTCCTATGGAGCCGCGCGTCTGGGGCATCAACGATTCCAAAAAGCTCACGCCGGCGCGCCGCGAGCTGCTCTCGGTGAAGATTGCCGAGGTCGCGACTGCTATCGGCTTTTGCCATATCGCGCCTGCGGATATCGATGATATGGGTATGGCCCGGGCCATCCGCGCTGCCGTCGCGGGCGCCGTGGCCGATACGGGGCCCGAGC
>CABSMK010000220.1 GCA_902478825.1 uncultured Collinsella sp. | reverse complement strand
ATGTGTATAAGAGACAGGACCGGCACGTTCGACACCGGTGCCGCGGCAGCTGCGGCCGAAAAGCCTAAGTCGAGCGGTCAGCCCAACGGCCTGTCCAACGCCGAGCGCCAGAAGCTCCGCCGCGAGGTGAGTTCGCTCGAGCGCAAGATGGAGACGCAGCGCACCCGCGTTGAGGAGGCCGAGGCAGCAATGGCCCAAGTCGATCCCACCAACTACACGGCGCTCGGCGAGCAGCAGGCAAAGATCGACGAGGCTCACGCCGCCATGGACGAGCTGGAGATGGCGTGGCTCGAGGCGAGTGAAAAGCTCGAGGGCGAGGAGTAGGCGAGGATGATCAAGGCCGCATTTTTCGATATCGACGGTACGCTGCTGAGCTTTAAGACCCACCGGATTCCGGCGTCGGCGCAGCAGGTGCTCGACAGCTTTCACGAGCAGGGGATTGCGTGCGTGATCGCCACGGGTCGCCCAACCTATCAGATGCCCGATTGGCTGCTCGACTTGGGCTGGGATGCATACATTACGCTTTCGGGCCAGCACTGTTTTGATGCTGAGGGCGTTTACCGTAGCTGCCCGATCAATCCGGACGACGTCGCGGTGATTGTGGACCAGGTGGCGCAGGGGCGCTACGACTCGCTGTGCATGCAGGGCGAGAACTCGTTTGTGAACCGTCTGTCCGAGCGCGTGGTGACGGCCGGCAGCAACGCGGGGATTGTCTACCACGAGGAGCCGTTTGAGCACGCCTTCGATGCGCCGGTTTATCAGTTCTGCGCCTTTGTGGATCCGGCCGACGAGCATATCGTGACCGACGCCGTGTCGCATTCGCTCACCACGCGCTGGTGTGACCTGTTCTGCGACATTATTCCCGCTAACGGCGGCAAGGACCTGGGCGTGGCGGCGACGCTGGAGCGCCTGGGCATCGACGCGAGTGAAGCAATTGCCTTTGGCGACGGCGAGAACGACCTGTCGATGTTCTCGGCCGTGGGCACAAGTGTGGCCATGGGCAACGCGCAGGATACCGTGAAGGCCGCGGCGACCTACGTAACGACCGCCGTGGACGATGACGGCATCTACAACGCCGCGAAGCACTTTGGCCTGTTATAGCTGCGGCTCGGCACTTGGGGACGTTCCTTTTCTGCCGGCACCTGGGGACACTCCTTGCGGGGCGTCCCCATTTTGTTTTCATCCCGCACGTTTTGTGAAACACGGCTAACTTTTAGGCAAAGTAGTAAGACATGGGCAACTTCTGCGGTAAAGTTAGTCGTGGAAAGTATCCAAAGGCTAACTAGCAATCATCGCGAAAGGCGGCCCATGGCCCTACGTGAATCCGGAGAAGACTATCTCGAATCGATCTACGTTCTGTCGGAACGTCAGGGCATCGTGCGCTCGATCGACGTTGCGGAGTACCTCGGTGTAACTAAGGCGAGCGTTTCCAAGGCCATGGCGACGTTGGAGAACAGCGGCTATGTCGAAATGGGCAAGCGCGACGTTCATCTGACGGAGCGTGGTCTGGAGGTCGCTCGCCAAATGTGGGAGCGTCATTGCTTTTTCGTGGGGCTGCTAGAGGATGCGGGTGTTTCGGCTGAGGTCGCGTCGCAAGAGGGCTGCCACATGGAGCACTGCCTGAGCGAGGAGAGCTTTGAGAAGCTAAGGGCGATGTTGGGCCGGGACAGCGACCGGGACCAGTAGCCCCGCCAACTAAGTTCAACTCAGACAAGGAACCCCGCCAGCAAGCGATGCCCAAGAACCACCAGCAACGTCACCGCAGGCCGGGGCCGGGCTTGGTTTTGAAAACATTCCGCAGACCAGAAGTGCCCCCGTTCGTAGCTCCGAAGGAGCAGAACGGGGGCACTTCATTGGTCGAGGACGTTTTCAAAACCAAGCCCGGCCCCGGCCGGAAGGACCACAGACGCTACAGGTTCTTGACACCCATCGCGCGCATGGCGTTCAGGATGGCGATGATCGCCACGCCCACGTCGCCAAAGACGGCGAGCCACATGTTGGCAATGCCCAGCGCTGCCAGCACAAGGATCAGCAACTTGATGCCCAGTGCAAAGATGATGTTCTGCCAAACAATCGTCATGGTCTTGCGCGCCACGCGGATAGCGCGGGAGATGTTGGAAGGTTTGTCGTCCATGAGCACAACGTCCGCCGCCTCGATTGCGGCGTCCGATCCCATGGCGCCCATGGCGATTCCGACGTCGGCGCGCGTGAGCACGGGTGCGTCGTTGATGCCGTCACCGACAAAGGCGAGCTTGCCCTTGCCCGATTCGACTGCCAGCAATGCCTCGACACGCTCGACCTTGTCGCCCGGCATCAGTTGCGCATGGAACTCGTCGAGCCCCAACTGTTCGGCAACGGACGCAGCCACTTCCTCGCGGTCGCCCGTGAGCATGACGGTGCGCTTGATGCCGGCGGCGTGCAGATCGCGAATCGTTTGCTCGGCATCGGCCTTGACGGTGTCGGCAATTACAATGTGGCCGGCATAGATGCCATCGACGAGCACGTGGAGGA
>CABSMK010000219.1 GCA_902478825.1 uncultured Collinsella sp. | reverse complement strand
ATAAGAGACAGGATGTGAATGGGGTCCAGGCGATATTCGCAGTCCTCGTGGCGCTCGGGCGCAAAGAACACGGCCGAGGCAAACATGGTGTAGGGCATGGCCGTCTCCTCCCCAAACAAGCTCGCTACGATGCCGGTCTTTCGGTGCGTGTCATAGTAGCGCGCCATACGGACATACACGGCGCATGCCACGTGGCGCAGGTCGCGATGGTGGGAACGGTCGAGCCGTGAGTTATTCAGGCTGTACGTGGAGAGGGCGTTTATAGCGGTCATGAGTCGCTCCTCGCCTGCCTCGTCGGGCGGAAGGGGGAGCGTGGGCTCGGAGGTTTTGCGACGCTTAGGGGTCTGGCCGGACGGTGCCGGCGCTGGCACAAGGTCTCGTGCCGCGTGCCGCAGCTCGATAAGGGCATTATCGAACATGACGGTTTTAGAATCACGAAGCAGCTTGGGGTCGAGCCCGTGGAACACGGCGTAGTCCTGCAACCACACGCGTGCAAACCGGTCGATGCCGGGCTCAAAGGCGCGGTAGGCATCCCAAAAGGCCTTGATCTTGTTAAAACCATCGAGCGGATTATCTACGCCGATGCCGCAAATCAGCTCATAGAGATACAGAAAGGCAAAGGACGTAGACGTTTCCTCGACGGTCCCGCGGCGCACTTGGGCGCGCCAGGTAAAGTAGCCGCGCAGCTGCCGGTCGCTCATGGCGTTGTAGGTGGGAAAGTACGACTTAAAGGTGCCGTTGTAGGGACAGTCATCCTCAAAGTCGGCCATCAGCAGGCCCTGGCGGTAAAAAAGCTCGGCTTCCGAAAGCCAGCGGCCCGCACCGCCCTTGGGGTCATCCTGCCAGCGCGATATCTCGCGCATCTTGCGGTACTGGTCGGGGAGGAAATTCTGCATCTGTCGGCCGGTTTTGAGAATCGGCTCGTCTGCGTAGATTTCGTTTGAGAAGCGGGCGGACTGATGGGTTCGGGCCTCGGCCATAATGCGCTCGATGAGCATCTTGATGTCCTGGTCGGCCACCGCTCCTCCTCTCGAACGCAGCTACGGTGATCTCATATCATAGCACAGCATCAAACAGATGTTCGAGATACCGCTGCGTAGATAGATTTAGAACAGGAGGGCGTAGATGACGGCTATGACAACGGAGGGGAGCATATTGGCCGTGCGGAAGGTCTGAGGACGGATGAGGTTGACGCCGACGCAGAAGATGAGCATGGAGCCTACGAGCGAAAGGCTGTCGAGGGCTGCCGTGGTCATGATGGGGGAGAGTGCGCCGGCAAACAGCGTGATCGTCCCCTGGAACACGGCGACGGGCAGGGCGGAGAAAATGCAGCCGCGGCCGAGCGACGCCGTCATGGTGCAGACGATGATGCAGTCCAGTGCGCCCTTGAGGGCAAGCGTTGACCAGTCGTCGAGCAGGCCGTCCTGGATCGATCCCACAATGGCCATGGCGCCGATGCACACGGTAAGTGAAGTCGAGACAAAAGCGTTGGTGAACCCGTTATCGCCCTCACTGCCAGTCTTGCGCTTGAGCCATTCGCCAAGGTTCTCGATGGCGGCCTCCAAGTTGACGGCCTCGCCGATGAGCGAGCCGAGGGCGAACGAGACGATGAGCATGGTGGTACCGGTGGTCGCTAGTGCCTTTCCATCGATGATGAGCATCTTTTGCATGGTGCCGCCCAGGCCGATAAACAGGACGCACAGCCCCGATGCTTTCATGAGCGTGTCTTGGATGCGCGGTGTAATGAAGCGACCGCCCGCTAATCCCAAAAGACCGCCCGCAATCAAAAGCACAACGTTGATGATTGTTCCCAAGCCCGGCATGAGCCCTCCCGTATTGATGCCAACGTGGCAATCGTAGCAGAGTGGAATGCGAGGTACATCGCGACTCATCTAATACGTTATATAAGTGGCATTAGCAACGACGCGCAGCATTTAAGCCTCAGGTGGTTGTCGGGACATAGGGATAGTATTCAAAGCGCAGTGTCATAAGCCGCTGTGGGGATTCAATAGCCGCGGCAATGATATTGGCATCGCGGGCACGATCAAACCCTTCGAGCTCGATCTGGTACGAGACGTCTTGCATAATGTCCAGACGTCGCCAGGCTAGGAGTGTGTCACCATCGAATTCCAAGGTCTTGCTTCCGTTTGCGGCAACGGCGTATAGACGCAGTTTGGCGGTGGTTGCAGGGTCGACAACTGTGACCTTTTTAATTTCGTTTCGAGTATTCTTGGCGCCCAACAAGGTGAGCAGTGTTGGGGCCACGACCTCGCCCGATGGCAAAAAGACGACTTCGATGGATTCAGGAAATGCGATGATGGCCGACTTGCGGACGGGCTGATTGGCGGCGGCAACTTCGATGTTCGCAGCGTCGATGACCTCTGTGTGGTCGAGCGCGGCAAGCACGCAGCAGTTACCTTCATCTATCTCTTGAGGATCAGCAAGCCCCAGACTGTCCGCGAGCTCGGGATTGTTTAGATCCTGTCTCTTATACACATCTCCGAGCCCACGAGACAT
>CABSMK010000218.1 GCA_902478825.1 uncultured Collinsella sp. | reverse complement strand
CGGATGATCGGGAAATCGCGACCATCGACGAGCTCACGATTTTGCGGACTCTTGATGATGCGAATGAGGTCGTTCTCGGCGAGCGAGCGGATAAACGAAATCTCGACACCCAGCATATCGGGAATGGTCTCGATGGGATGCAACTTTTGCTTAGTCTCCTTGGGCTCCGTCTTGAGCGGAACATCGGACAGCAAGCCCACCTCGTAGGCGAGCGTCGACAGGTCCGTGGCGTTTTCCAAGCGCTGCTTAATTACGTTGAGCGGCATATAGCGAGTCTTCTGCAAGTGCAGAATGACCTCCAGGCGATCAACATCCTCCTTGGAGTACTGACGGTATCCCTTAGGCGTACGATGAGGGGTAATGAGCCCCTCATCCTCTAGAAATCTAATTTTTGAGTTCGAAAGATCGGGGTATGCGCCTCGAAGTAGGTTGACGACTTGGCCGATACTCAGATAGTTGCGTTCGGCCATGCCCTACTCACCGGTTTCGATGCGCTCCGGCGTGCTCTCGTGGTAGATGAGCGTAAACGTACCAATCTGGACGGAAGAACCGTCGTGCAGCGGGGCTGCATTGACGATGGCACCGTCGACCCAGGTGCCATTGAGCGAGCCTAAGTCCTCGATGCGAGCGCCGAGGCCCTCGCGAATAATGCGCGCATGGCTGCGCGAAACGGTCATGTCATTGAGGAAGATGCCGTTTGCAGGATCGCGACCGATGGTGGTCACGTCGTCCTCGAGCTCAAAGGCGGCACCAGTCTGCGGACCCTTGACGATGGACAGAACGGGGGCGGTGATGCGCACGTTGGCCATGAGGTCGGGAACGGTGACGTCGCTTGAAGGCACGCGGAATACGCAGGTAGCGTCAGCAGTCTTATCATTCTGAGGCATATTGTTAACCATGTTGTCCATGACAACCCCTAACTTATCGCGGACGTGCCGCAAATAATGAACCGTACGTAATCATACCCCAACGAATCAGTCTTCGATTTCAGGGTTCAGAAAGTCGATGTCCTCATCCTCGGGATGCGTGAGAGCCTGTTTAATGGCCGCTCCGCCCTTAATGGAGTAGATGACAGCCGTGAGCATGGAGAAGATCACGCCGCCGTACACAAAGAAGATGCCGAGGGGCACCGAGCTTCCGTTGAGGCCCGGGAAGGCCGTGAGGGTTGAAGGTAAAAGTTGCAGGCCGTCAACAACGGGGAAACCGAGCAGCATGAGCGAGAATCCGGTCATGAGCAGCGCTGTGGCAATCTTTCCGGGGAAGACGACATCGATGGGGCGACGGTGATAATGACGAACGATAAGCGTGCCGATGCCCAGATAGATGTCGCGGCCAATAATGAGCACGCAGACCCAGATGGGCAGCTCTCCGCGAACCACCAGTCCCAGTACACCGGTGAACAGCAGCGCGCGATCACAAATTGGATCCATGACCTTGCCAAGCCACGAGACCGTCTTGGTCATGCGGGCGATCTGGCCGTCCATCCAGTCGGTGGAGGCGGCAACGGCGTAGATAACGATGGCGATGACGCGGTTGTTATCCGTCACAAACAGGTACAGAAATACCAGGGTGAGGATCAGGCGCGTAAAGGTGATGAAATTGGAGATCGTAAAGATCTTATTCGACGGGTAATCGGAAGTGCCGATAAGCTCCTTTTTGATCTTCTTTTTGATGCCCACAGGACTCCCCCGCTGGTTAACGACAAAACTTTCGATACTATACCCGTTCCGGCGATGTCTATCCAGCGCAGCCATAGAGAGTCCAGACATGTGGAGGGCGCTATTAGGCGGGGGATTTCGCATTCGTGTACATCTGCCTCCAAACATGTCGAAAAATGTCGATTTTGGTGGCTAATGTACACGTTTTGATTCGGTGATTACATCGATCGGGAACGTTGTTACTTTAAGCAAAATAATCATGGTGATTAAAACAAAAAAGGTCAGGCACTAAGTGCCTGACCTGCAAACTTCTGGTCGGGACGACTGGATTCGAACCAGCGACCCCTTGACCCCCAGCGAGGTCAGAATGACCCTGACCTGTGCTTATTTTGTTAAAACACGCGCAGATAGCGCAAGTAGCGCATTTCCGCATTTGCAAATTTTACCAGCTCAGCTCGGTCTGTCCAGATAGCATATTTTCGGCTTCGAGGAGCGCGGTGCAGCCGATGATTTAATCAACGGGGGTAGGAGCCCCGAATCGTCGCCTCTCCGGGTTCCCGCAGGTGGGCCCGCCTGTTTCTAATCAACTGCGGATTTAGGAGCAGACATGCAGAACGAGAAATGCAGCAATAAAACCTTACGCGTATGCGGAGCCGGCGGCGTGAGGAAGAACAAGGGCAAATGGCAGGCTGTCGTGACGGTGGCCGACGAGATGACCGGGAAGAAGGTCCAGAGGACCAGGAACACCCGCGTGCCCTGCCTGAAGCAGAGCGCGCGGGGAAAGGCGGCGGCGATGCGCGTCCTCGCGGAATTCAGGTCGGAGGTCGAGCTGGAACTCCTGTCTCTTATACACATCTCCGAGC
>CABSMK010000217.1 GCA_902478825.1 uncultured Collinsella sp. | reverse complement strand
CGGCAGCTCAGATGTGTATAAGAGACAGATTGAGCGCGCCACCCGCATGTCCAATACAGCCCAGCAGCACATCGACCAAGCAGATAGCGCGTGCGGTCTGGGTGCTATTGGCATACGCGATGCCGATGCCACCATGAAAACCCGCATCCACCACAGCTGCAGGCGCGGCGGCAGCGAGATCGCGCGCCGTGGCGACAATCTCTGCGGCCGGCACGTCGCACATCGATTCGGCCCACTCGGGTGTCCAAGCACTGGCCGCCTGCGCCAGCTCGTCAAAGCCTGTGGCGTAGCGGTCCACGAACTCGTGATCGTACAGGTCTTCGGCTACCAGCACATGTGCGATACCCAGCAGCAACGCCAGATCGCATCCAGGACGTACGCGCAGCCAGCGGTCGGCAAGCGCAGCCGAGCCACTGCGCCGGGGGTCAACCACGATAATCTTAGCCCCACGTCGACGGGCATCGTTGAGCGCATCAACGGCCCCCATCGTCGACGAATCGACAATGGAGCGCCCCAGATACATGATGCAATCGGTATGCGCCAGGTCGGAGGCGGGACTATAGCCCAAGCTGTGCTCCCAACCGGTAAGTCGGCTTACCTCGCAGGCGCCATCGGCACCGTACACGTTGGGCGAGCCCAGCGCATGCATAAAGCGATAGGCCCAGTAGCGGTCGAACGAGGGCACACCAAGTGTCATGCCCAGCGCTCGCGGACCATGCCCGTCAACAATCCCCAAAAGGCGCTCGGCAATCTGAGCAAACGCCTCGTCCCAGGTAATCGCATCAAACCCCGAGCCATCCCGGCGGCGTCGCATGGGGTGCAAAATCCGGTCGCGCTCGTCAAACGGCATTGCCAGGCGATGGCGCCCGCGGGCGCACAGGGCACGCGCCGCGCACGGATGCCCTGGCACCGGCAACTCGGCCACCACGCGACCGTCCTCAACGCGTGCCGCAAAGGCGCAATCGGCATAGCATCCCCCGCATGTCGTCACCACGGAGCGACCGTCATGCATAGCTCTCGATGCCATCTCGATTATTCCTTCCAGCTCAGGGGTTCATGCCCCGCCGCACCACAGCCCTGCCACCAGCTGCCGCGACGCAAAGCCCGCTGCATCTACCGCAGCAAGACACGAAGAGCCTCCCAAAAGGCAAACGCCCCTCGGGAGGCCCGTACGTCATTCCAGCTTATTACGCCTCGGACTTCTTGGCGTAGACAAACCAGTAGCCGAGCGCGATCAGAACCGCGCCGCCCACGATGTTGCCCAGCGTGGCGGCGGACAGGTTAAACGCAATGCCCGCAGCGTTGAGCGCATCGGCGCCGGCGACGTCGGCACCATAGCCGCACGCGTGCATCACGGCACCCATAGGCAAAAAGTACATGTTGGCGACGCAGTGCTCAAAACCGCAGGCCACAAAGGCGGCGATGGGCAGCAGAATGCCCACAACCTTATCGACCACGGTCTTACCGGCGGTACCGATCCACACGGCCAGGCACACAAAGATGTTGCACAGGATGCCGCGGAAGAAGATCGTCACCCAGTCGATCGTCACCTTGCCGGCGGCGACGCTCACCATGGAGTTGGCGACCGCCTCGCCGTTGAGCTTATAGATGCCGGCCATGTACACCAAAAAGACGATGAACAGGGCACCGACAAAATTGCCGACCCACACGACGACCCAGGCCTTAAGCATCTGAACCAGGGTGATCTTTTTGCTCTTGAGTGCGCAGACCATAAGCGAATTGCCGGTAAACAGCTCGGCGCCGCACACCAGCACGAGCACCAGGCCCAGGCAAAAGCACAGACCGCCCACGACGCGCTGAGCGCCCCAGCCCAGCGTGCTGTCGCTCAAGAACACGGTAAAGAACAGGCCGCCGAAGGCGATAAACGCGCCGGCGAACATTGCCAACAGAAAGGCCTTAGCGACCGGCAGGTTAGCCTTGGTCACGCCGGCGGCCTCGGTCTTGGCCTCGATCGCGGCGGGCGCCAGGCAATCGGGAGATGGGTACTCCACCTTGGAATCTGCCATGTCAATCACTTCTTTCCTAATCAGCAGGAACAAGCGCTCCTATTGCTCTTGCCCCAAGCGGACAAAGTGGGAAAAGTCGTTGGCGGCCACGGCGTCGTACACGGCGTCGACGGCCTCAAAGACTTCCGGGGACATGGGGTTGTAGAACTCCGTGTCGCCCGGCTGAATCCCGACGAAGACGATATCATCACACGATTGCTCAATCTCTTCGATCAGAATCGACAAAGGAAGCGAATGCGTGGTGAACATCGATTTGCGCGCGACGTCGGTCTTATCGAGCAAGCGGATGGCGCCGACGGGCAGCGCCATGTCGGCGGCATCGACCAAAACCAAACGCGGCGGACGCTCGCGCTTGACCTCGATGATGTCATCCTCGGGCGTCTGACCGCCGTCGATGGTGTACCAACCGGCGATAGGCGTGTCCTCCATCTTTTTGGAGAGCACGGGGCCGGCGGCATCGTCGGCGCGCAGCACGCTTCCCGCCGTGAGCCTGTCTCTTATACACATCTCCGAGCCC
>CABSMK010000216.1 GCA_902478825.1 uncultured Collinsella sp. | reverse complement strand
CGAGATCTGCGCATGTCTCGTGGGCTCGGAGATGTGTATAAGAGACAGCATCGGCGCCTTTGGCCCCACCGCAGTCAACCCTGCCTCGCCCCAATACGGCAAGATCCTGGAGACGCCCAAAACGGCATGGCGCTACTTTGACCTGCTGGGCACTATCCAAAACGAGCTCAATATCCCCTGCGGCTACGACACCGACGTCAACGTCGCCTGCCTGGGCGAGGTCACCTTTGGTTGCGCCCAGGGCCTCACTGACGTTGTGTATCTGACCATCGGCACCGGCGTGGGCGCCGGCGTGCTCTCGGGCGGTAAGCTCGTACACGGCATGATGCATCCCGAGGCCGGCCACATCCTGGTCACGCGCGACCCGCGCGACACCATTGGCGAGCACAGCGCCTGCCCCTTCCACGACAATTGCCTCGAGGGTCTCATCGCCGGCCCCGGCGTTAAAAAGCGCTGGGATGGCAAGAGCGCCGGAGACATGGCCGATGACCCGGAGGCCATGGACCTGCTCGCAGGCTATCTGGCACAGGCGCTCATGACCTACACGCTGTGCTACGCGCCGCAAAAGATCATCATCGGTGGCGGCGTGGCCGACCACACCCCCATCGTGCCGCTCGCGCGCAAGAAGTGCGCCGAGATGCTCAACGGTTATATCGTCACGCCCGAGGTCAACGACATCGATACCTATATTGTCAACAACAGCCTTGAGGGCAAGCAGGGCATCATGGGCTGCCTGGCCCTGGGCGCGCAGGCGCTTCAGTAACAGACGCACCCACAGGGCGTGGCGCGCCCGGCAAATCCAACCTACGGAACGACGCCACCACGCCCTATATAAGCCCTCTAATAAAAAAGGCCGCCTAGCACCAAGCATACGTCCTAGGCGGCCTTTTTGGCACATATGAGCGATCGTAGTAGATATCGGAGCACAACGCCCGTTGCCGCTCCACAGCAGTCGATCATCACATCGGTGATCATGCCGGCGCGTCCCGGCACAAAGAGCTGAATCGTCTCGTCGATCGAAGGAATCAGCAGCAGGAACACCGCCGTGGGCAGCAGCACGTCAAAGGTGCGCCGGCCCTCAAAATCAAAGGCGTGCGTTGCCAAGATGCCGAGCACCATATACTCGGTAAAATGCGCGCACTTGCGAACAACAAAGTTGGTCACCCATTCATATGGAAGTCCCACGCCGTGCAGGAAACCGCGGATAGCTTCCATGACCGTTAGGCTCAGCGAGCCCGACCCCGAGCCGGGAACCAGCGAATTGCCCCAGATCAAGAGCGCCATCAGGCAGGTCACGACCGCCCATTTTCGATTGATCTTAACCATGCAGAAGTTATGCCTCCGCGCGGAGCGGCGCGAAGCTGGCGGTACCGCCCTCGATAACGCTCAGGTAGGCACGGCCCGTACGCTTGGCGGTAGAGGACTGCAGGCGCTCGATCTCCTCCTCGAGGATCTGATTGACGCGCTCGTGACGACGGTTTTCCATAATGCCGGCGGCAATAGCCTCGGCCCGCTCGATGCTCTCGCGCGAGATACGGGCAGTATCCTCGGGGAACACAGCGCTGTGACGGCCGACATAGGCGGGGGCAGCAGGCTGAGGGGCAGCGACGGGAGCGGGGGCTGCAACAGGAGCAGGCTCGTCAATCTCATCCAGAATCGCGGTGGCGGCGGCCCACATGTCCTCGTGGCCCGAGTAATCAGCCATGGGGACATCAACCTCGAGTGAGGCATCCGGAAGGTCGCCGGTGTCGATGCGATCTTGGGCATCAATCGATGCGGTGATGGCTGCAGGCTCATCGAGGTCATCGAAATCGATATCCGCGGCACCGGAGATGATAGGCATGCTGGCGAGGTTTACATTGTACGGCGCAGCCTCAGCCGCCTGCTGCTGGGCAGGAGCGCCCCACAGCGAGCTTTCGGCGGCACGGCGGGCGGCAACGGCCTCCTCGTCCGCGGCCATGGCTTCATCAACGTACGAATTGTCGGCAGAAGCGTTCGCGTCCGCCGAGGTAGCACTGTAGGCGTTATTGGCTGCCGCGTTGGCGACAAGTGCCACGAAAGCCGCCGTGCTGCCCGCAGGGGCGGCCTGGGAGCCAGATACGGCGCGTGCCGCGGCGGCGATGTCGTCGCGATTGAAGGAGCCGGTCTGCCCGCCGTTGGTGAGCTCGTCGATGGCGACTTGATAGACGTCGCGCGAGTGTGCAGGGTCGCAGCTCACCGGCGAATCGTCGTCGAGCATACTGTCGATCATGGACCAAGCCTCGGCCTCGTCCATGGCATCTGCGGCTCGAGCGATGGTAGGGACACCATCATCGGTATGACGGCGCTGGAACGCACCAGTCAGGCCGGAAAGGAATGCCGAGGTAGACTGCTCCGACTGAGCCTGAGAAGCAGAAGCGGTAGCATAAGGAGTCGCATCCTGCTGCTGAGCTGGAATCGAGGCGGTCTTGAACTCGCTTTGATGCTGATTGAGATTGGCGGCACCGCCCATGGCATCGGGCTGGAACAGACGCTCTTCACGCTGCGCATGGTACTCGGAGATACCCAGCGAGGCGGCATAGATACC
>CABSMK010000215.1 GCA_902478825.1 uncultured Collinsella sp. | reverse complement strand
GAGAAGGCTCGCGGGCGTGAGTCCCAAGATCTCATCGGCTTGGCCGGCGTCTTCCAGCGCGTCGATGTCCTTGAGCTTGCGCTCCATGACGTTGGTGCGCGTGGTGATGATGCCCTCGACCGTTTTGCCCGCGGTCTCGATCTGCTGCTGGGCGCGGCGCAGCGCCTTTTGATAGCGCGGCAGCTCGGCCTTGACGGCGGAGAGCACGCGCAGCACGTCGTCGGTACGTTTTTGCAACTTAAACGTCTGATAGCTCATCTGCAGACTGTTGAGGATGGCCGCCATGGTGCTGGGACCGGCAACGTTGACGTGATAGTCGCGGCCCAGGGTCTCGATAAGCCCGGGGCGGCTGACGACCTCGGCGTACAGCCCTTCAAACGGCACGAACATGATGCCAAAGTTGGTCGTTGCCGGCACACTCAGGTACTTTTCGCAGATGTCCTTGGCCTCGCGCTTCACCATCATATCGAGCGTCTTGCGTGCCGCGGCAACGGCCTCCGCATCGCCCGACTCCTGGGCGTCGAGCAGATGCTCGTACGCGTCGCCCGGGAATTTGGAGTCGATCGGCAGCAGCACGGGATCGCCCTCGTCCACCGGCAGCTTGACGGCAAACTCAACGCGCTCCGAGGCGCCGGGCTTGGTGGCGACGTTTTCCAGATACTGGTCGGGTGTAAGGATGTCCGCCAGAATTGCACCCAGCTGTACCTCGCCCAAAATGCCACGCGCCTTCACGTTGCCCAGCACGCGCTTAAGGTCGCCCACGCCGGTGGCGATGGACTGCATGTCGCCCAGGCCCTTGTACACGGCCTCGAGCTGGTCGCTCACCTGCTTAAACGATGCCGACAGGCGATCGTTGAGCGTGCGGGAGAGCTTCTCGTCCACCGTTGCGCGCATCTGATCGAGTTGCACGTTGTTGTCTTTGCGGATAGCACCCAGCTGGGCATCGACCGTCTCGCGCACCTTGTCCAGGCGGTGCTCGATGCCCTCGCGGTTGGCACCGAGCTGTTGGGCCGTCTCGCGGCGCAGGTCATCCATCCGGTCACCAGCTTGCGAAAACTCACGTGCGATGGTCAGGTAACGTTGCTGCTCCACGGCCGCATCTGTCGTCTGCTGCTGCGCGATGGCATTGGCCGTGCGGCGAGTTTCGGCCAGCGCGACGTTCAGGGCATCGAGCGCGTTGTTGGCCTGCTCGAGTGCTGCCAGCGTTTCCGCGCTACTGTCGCCACGCTCCCGCAACTCGGCACGCAGGCTCTTGAGCTGGAGGGCGCAAGCCACAGCAACCCCCACCGCCACCAAGGCGATCGCAACAAGCACAATATCAATAGCAGACATAAACTCCGCCCAACAAACCCAATCGAGCACCAATCAAAACCGCGATCAATCTTACCCCGCCACACACAGCGGGCGCCCGGCCCCTTCTTGAGCGCCTCTCTCCTCCGCATATTCCATAATGCGGCGCGCCGTTTTCCTGCTCACCTTTGAGTCATCGCCGGCCAAGTATGCGTATACGTTTCCTTTATTCAGGCGCAGAGCACGGCAGAGGCCATAGCGCGTTACACCCGATTCCTCCAATGCTTCCAGCGTTTTCTTTCTCATCAGGGCGTTCACCCTTCTATCGGCCGCCGGCTTTTCCTTCACCGCTCTATACGCACGCCAAACGTTGGCATAACGATTTGGGAGCTCACTTTTGGCGCATAGAGACGCCATGCTACCCGCTTGACCGTACAAGGATAAAACGTCTCGGTAATCCCGTTCCATCCACGAGCCCTCGGATAAACCCAGAACGTATTCGGCTTTTCCTTGCGCCAAAGCGAGCAAAAACAGAGGCTCCGCCACGCGCGGCGCATCCGTCGTCGCCTGCTCAACCAATTTTCTAAAACTCAGCGACTGCTGTCCGGATAGCTCTCGGCAATAGCCTTTTAAGAATCCCTCAAAGGTCAGATTCAACCGAGCACCTCCTTTTTGTATTGCCTGTATGCACAGACCATCTCTTGATAACTCCGCTCCGAAGGCGACGACGCCAGCGCCTCTCCCTCGTCGAATATAAGCCGTTCGAGCAACCCCCAATCAAGTCGGTCGACGAATGCCTGACTATGAAGATCGATGATGTCGTTCGGACGACAGGCATAGAGCTTCATTACCGCCAGGTCCTCCAAGGATGGCGTAAAGTACCTGATAAAACGCGCCCCAATATCCAAGGGAATCAAACGATCTTCGTAATTGAACGGCATCTGATTACAATATGCCACCGCCATACCATTCACCTCGGGGTATCGAGCTATGATCTCGCGGAGGCACCTATCTGCCTCAAACACATCAATGTCATGTGTAACCGAACGATTCGTCACATCGTTTAGCATGAAGGCGCTTCCTCCCACCAATACAACGTTCGGCCTGTCGTCTCTTGGACCTATTTCCAGCTCCGCCTCTTCGTCAATGCCCAAAAGAGTCTGTTCTAAATCCTGCTTATACATAACAAATCCTATTATTATTCATCTTCAATAATACTATTAAGTCGCATGACAGGACCCACAGGATGCGAGGATTCTACTCATGGCGATAATCCCTACACCCTAGAAATCCTAATGTG
>CABSMK010000214.1 GCA_902478825.1 uncultured Collinsella sp. | reverse complement strand
CGAAAGCACAAACTGCGCGGCGCCCATCACATAGGAGCCCTGCGCAAACGAAGCGCCACTCCATTTTTTAGACGACGAGAACGGAATGACCGACAGCGGCTCAGACACCTCGACCGGGCGATCGGCGTAATAGTTGAGCAGCGCCTGGCAGGTCTCGTTGGCATCGGCCGAAGTCGCACGTGCCACGTTAGCCAGCGCAAAATCGAGCACTGTGATATCGACGGGAACAGCCGCCTCGTCCGAGTCCACGCCAAAGCCAACACCCTCAACAGGCAGCGGGTAGGTGCCCTCGACCTCCATGCGGCCCGACGTGATGGTGCCCGTCTTGTCCAGGCACAGTACATCGACGCGAGCGAGCGTCTCGATGCAGTAGAGCTGCTGCGCCAGCACCTTGCGGCGGGCCAGGCGCACCGTGGCGATGGCGAGCACCGACGAGGTCAGCAGCACCAGGCCTTGCGGGATCATGCCCAGCAGGGCGCCCACCGTGGACAGCAGCGCCGACGAAGGCACATGACCAGCCAACAGCTCGGAGAAGCACCACGAAAGCGCGCTATCGCCCGGGGTTCCCGCTGCATCCCACAGCTCGCTCACGCTCGAGGCAAACAACGCCAAACCGAGCGGGATCATGATGATGCTCGCAAAGCGCACGATGGCGTTCAGCCCGTTCATGATCTCGGAATTAACCTTTTTGACGTACTTGGCCTCGTTATTAATTTTGGCCACGTAGTTGTCGGCGCCGACATGGATCACGCGGGCGCGCAGCAGGCCCGAGTCGATAAAGCTGCCGCTCATGAGCTCAGAGCCTGGCTGTTTCTTAATAAGGTCGCTCTCGCCCGTCAGCAGGCTCTCGTTCACGAGCGCCTCGCCCGACACCACCACGGCGTCGGCGGGAATCTGGTCGCCGCGCCCCAAGCGGATGATGTCGTCGAGCACGATCTGGTCCAGGTCGAGCTCCACCTCGGCGCCGTCGCGCACCGCGATGGCCTTCTTGGAGGTCAGCAGCGTGAGCTTATCGACCATCTTCTTGGAACGCATGGACTGAATGACGCCAATAGCGGTATTGAGGAACACCACGAACAGGAACGTCAGATTCTTAAACGAACCGGTCAAAATGACCAGGAACGCCAAGATCACGTTGATCAAATTGAACAACGTGCAGAGGTTCTCGATGATGAGCTCTTTGACCGACTTGGTCTTGAGCTCCATGTTGCGGTTGATCTTACCGGCGGCGATGCGCTCCTCAACCTCGGCGGTCGAGAGTCCGCGCTCGATATCCGTTGCTGCCATACCACGTCCCATCACGTCGCGTCGGTATAAGAAAAACCGCCCGGACCATGCGAGGTTCGGACGGTCTTACGTTCGATGGTGCCCCATGTTGGATTCGAACCAACGGCCTTCTGCTCCGGAGGCAGACGCTCTAATCCCCTGAGCTAATAGGGCCAACGTTTGGCATTATACCCAAGTGCACCACGGGCTATCAAAATAAAAGAAAAAGCTTTGCAATTCCGAGGAAGACGCGGCGCAACGGCCCACTTTAGAAGGCAAAAGCGAGTCAGATAGTATAAACTCTCATGCACCATATATACACGGCTCGCGATGCGGGCCGTTTTTGCAAAAGTTATCCATCGAGGTGAGAGGCACACCATGATTGCAATTTTAAAGCAGAGCGCCAGCGACGAGGCCGTCGGCCATATCGTCAGCTGGATTGAGAAAAAGGGCCTGAAGACCGATGTCTCGCGCGGCGAGAATGAGACGATTATCGGCCTGGTGGGCGACACGACCAAGATCGACCCGTTCCTGCTCGAGTCCATGGACGTCGTCGAGCGCGTGCAGCGCGTCTCCGAGCCGTTCAAGCGTGCCAACCGCAAGTTCCACCCCGAGGACTCCGTCATCGACTGCGGCCACGGCGTCAAAATCGGCGGTGACCAGTTCCAGGTCATCGCCGGCCCCTGCTCCGTCGAGGGCAAGAACCTCATCCGCATCGCCCGCCGCGTGAAGACCGCCGGCGCCACGATGCTGCGCGGCGGTGCCTACAAGCCCCGCACCTCCCCGTACGCCTACCAGGGCATGGGTCCCGCCGGCCTGGACCTGCTGTGCGAGGCATCCGCCGAGCTCGACATGCCGATCGTCACCGAGATCATGGACCCACGCGACGTGCAGGTCTTCCTTGACAAGAAGATTGACGTCATGCAAATCGGCGCCCGCAACGCCCAGAACTTCCCCCTGCTCAAGGAGGTCGGCAAGACCCAGACCCCGATTCTGCTCAAGCGCGGCATGTCCGGCACGATCGACGAGCTGCTCATGGCCGCCGAGTACATCATGAGCGAGGGCAACGACAACGTTATCCTGTGCGAGCGCGGCATCCGCACCTTCGAGACCCGCACCCGCAACACCTTCGACCTCAACGCCGTGCCGGTGCTGCACCACCTGTCGCACCTGCCCGTCGTCGCCGACCCCAGCCACGCCACCGGCTACACCCGCTACGTTGAGCCCATGGCGCTCGCCGCGACCGCCTGCGGTGCCAACGGCCTGGAGATCGAGGTCCACGACGAGCCGAGCCGCGCCTGGTCCGACCTGTCTCTTATACACATCTGACGCTGCC
>CABSMK010000213.1 GCA_902478825.1 uncultured Collinsella sp. | reverse complement strand
GAGATGTGTATAAGAGACAGGTCTGGATGTGCGCGAACAGGTCGCGGCGAATATCGGACACCACGCGTTGGGCCGCGCGCACCATGATCTGCGAGTAGCCCAGGGCCGAAAGCACGCCCGCGGCGTAGATGATCGCCGTCAGGATGACCTGCTTGGCGAGCAGTTCCTCCCCGCCCGTGGCCAAACCGTTAACGATGGGGCGCACCATGTAGGTGCCGGCGAGGCTCGCGATGGCGGCGACGGAGGCGAGCACGCCCACCGCGAGCAACGAGAACTTGGCATGCCCCATGTAGGAGAGCAAGCGACGCACAGTGCGCTTGAGGTCGGCCGGGCGTGCTTGGGCTGCGGTCTTAGGCATGACGCTCACCCCCTTCCAAGGGCGATCCGCATGCGACGGAGGAAAACGGATCATTCGCGCAACCATCGTCGCTGCCGTCGCCGGCGTCCGCGTTCCTCGCAAACTCCATCTGCGAGGCATAAATCTCCTGGTATATGTTGTCGCCCGCTAGCAGTTCCTCGTGCGTGCCCACGCCGTGGACACGACCGTCGTCCAATACCACAATGCGATCGGCATCCATGACGCTCGCGATGCGCTGGGCGATGATGAGCACGGTCGTATCGGAAATCCGGGCGATGTGCTCGCGAATCTTAGCGTCGGTCGCCATATCGACCGCGCTGGTGGAGTCGTCAAAAATGAGCACGCGCGGATGCTTGAGCAGCGTGCGCGCGATGCACAGACGTTGCTTCTGGCCACCCGAGACACCGGCGCCGCCTTGGCCCAACTCGCCGTCCAGCCCGCCGATGCGATCAAGGAACTCGTCCACGCACGCCGCGCGGCAAGCCGCGAGGAGCTCATCGTCCGACGCCTGCGGATTGCCCCACTGCAGGTTCTCGCGCACGGTACCCGTAAACAGCACATTCTTTTGCAGCACAATGCCCACGGCGTCGCGCAAGGCGGCGAGGTCGTAGTCACGCACGTCACGTCCGCCCACAAGCACGGCGCCTTCGGTGGCGTCGTACAGGCGCGCAATCAGCTGCACAAGTGAGCTCTTGCCCGAGCCCGTGCCGCCGAGGATGCCCACCGTCGAGCCGCTCTCGATGCGAAGGTCGATATGCTCGAGCACATCCTCGGCTGCATCCGCGCGGTATTTAAAGGAAACGTCGCGAAACTCGATACTGCCGTCCGCTGGCGCCGCAATCGCGAGGTCTCCCGCGGGGTTGACGATAAAGGGCTCCTCATCGAGCACCTCGGCGATACGGCCCACACTCGTAAGAGCGCGCGTGAGCAGCAAAAACACGTTGGAAATCATCATGAGCGAATTCATGATCAGCAGCACGTAGCTCATAAAGCCCGTGAGCGAGCCCACGCCCAGCTTGCCGGCGAGAATCATGCGGCCGCCAATCCACAGGATGGAGAGCGCAGCCACGTACATCGACAGCTGAAACACCGGCAGGTTGAGCACCGCGCTGCCAAAGGTCTTTGTCGCAGTGCGCGCGAGCTCGGTATTGACGGTGTCGAACTTGGCCTCCTCGTGCTCGGTACGAACGTAGGCCTTGACGGCACGCACGGCGGTGAGGTCTTCCTGTACCACGCCGTTGAGGTGGTCCATCGAGGTCTGGAGTTGGCGGTAGAGCGGACTGACGCGATAGGTGATGGCGCCCAGTACGATTGCCAGCACGGGCAAGATGATCGCAAAGACGGTGGCGAGCGGGCGCGACAGCATCAGCGCGTAGATAAGGCCGACGATAAGCGTCACCGGGCCGCGCACCATAGGGCGAAAGCCGTTGCCCACAGCATTTTGGATAACGGTGATGTCCGTGGTCATGCGGGTGACGAGCGAGCTGGCGTCGTAGTTGTCCAGGTTGCCAAAGGCGAGCGTTTGAATCTTTTTGTACTCGGCCTCGCGCAGGTTAGCGCCTAGGCCCGAGGCAACGCGGGCGGACGTGCGGGCATAACCCAAGCCCAGTACCAGCGAAAGCGCAGCGCACACCAACATGTACGCGCCCTGCAGCAGCATGTAGTTGATATCACCCGCAGGCACGCCCACATCGATGATGTTGGCCATGATGACCGGGATAAACAGTTCGAGCACCGTCTCGACCGACACAAAGAACACGCCGAGGATGGCATCGCGACGGTATGCCCCTAGATAGGAAAACAGTATTTTGAGATTGCGCACGCAGGTTCAACCCCCATCAAACGTTGTTCGCAAACGCACGTATTATTGCGCGCCGAATAATGGTGTCAAGTATTCCGAAATCGTTTTCTGCAAGGTTAGCGCCGGCGGCGAGTTCTCGTGACGTGTGTCCATATTCGCTCGGAATAATGGTGCGCGAGACTTTTCCGCCCCACTGTCGACACAAACCTTGACTCTACAATCGTTGTAGGGTTTTCACTACACTGGTAGCTAAACAAACCCAGCCAGAAAGCCCCGCCCATGGAACACGACCTCACACGCGGCAATGTCCTCAAGACCATCGCGGTCTTTGCCCTGCCCTATATGCTCTCGTATTTTTTGCAGATGCTCTACGGCATGGCCGACCTGTACATGATGGGGCAGTTTAGCGGCGCCGCCGGCATCACCGCCGTGGGCAATGGCGCGCAGACGCTCTATATCATTACCGCTGTCTCTTATACACATCTCC